>JBBILH010000007.1:0-60839 GCA_037445005.1 Nitrospira sp. | reverse complement strand
CAGCATCCCCAACGCCACGAGCGCATCGACAAAGTCGCGAGCGCCGCGCCGATGCAGTTGGAGCCGGCTGCTCAAGGTATCCAGCGAGAGCGGCCCCTTCGCCAACTCGGTGAACAGGCCCAGTTCGATGGCGCTCAGCAGCGTCTTCGACGCCATGAAGCTGCTGCCCAGCTGCATGATCTTCGACGGATTTACTTTCTTATTCGCCATCGTTACTCTCCTCTCTCCCCGGTTGGTTCGGCTCCTCTTTCGGACGGGTGCAGCCACCGCCTGTTCACCCGCCGCAGCGGAGCATTCAACAGCTTATGGCTCCCTCGTTCTCTACTCCCTGAAGAGCCGGACCGGCACCCTCCGCCCTTTGATGCGCGCCCTCCCCAACACTTCGATGATCCCCTGCGCCATTCCTTCGGGCACGTCTACGATCGAAAAGCAATCTTCTATTCGGATGGCGCCGATCATATTGCTGTTCACCTTCGCTTCATTGGCGATCGCGCCGACGAGATCACCCGGCCTGATGCCGGCTTCTCGACCGGCTCCGACATAGACCCGCGCCATGCCGGCCTCCCGTCCGCCGCGGCCCGGTCTGCTCATCGGCTCACGATGGCCCGGCCGCACAGCTTCCCCGCGCTGACGGGCGTCCGGGTAGGCCGTATACCGCTGAGGCGGGCGGTGCGCCTCCGGTTGCCGGTACGGAACAGCGGGAATCTCCTCTTCCGCCTGTTCTCCGCCTTGCGCGCGGAAAATCAGCTTCATCGCCGCCGCGGCGATCGTCGTGACATCCTCGCTCCCTGCCATCGCTTGGACGACCTTCTTGAAATCTTCGATATCGTCCGCTTTCATGGCTTCCTGTACCATCGCCCTGGCTCGCTCCAACCGTTTGGCCAAGAGATCGGCCACTGACGGCACCGGCGCCACGGTGACTTTGCCCTTCGTGTGTTGCTCGATAGTCCGCAGCAGGCGCTGTTCCCGCGGATCCAAAATCGTGACCGCCTCCCCCTCTCGCCCTGCCCGCCCGGTTCGTCCGATCCGGTGGACGTAAACTTCAGCCGACGACGGGAGGTCGAAATTGATGACGTGCGAGACGCTGGGAATGTCGAGACCGCGGGCCGCGACATCTGTCGCCACAAGCAATTGCGTCCGGCCGCTCCGGAAGGCGTTCATCACCCTGTCGCGCTGCACCTGGCTCATGCCGCCGTGGATCGCTTCCGCGCGGTGGCCGCGGCCGTTCAACATGGCGGTCACGTCATCGACTTCCAGTCTGGTCCGGCAGAACACGAGTGCGGACTTTGGCGCGGCGATATCGATCACACGCGACAACACCGCGCCACGATGCTGGCGCAGAGCAACGTAGGCGGTTTGGCGGACACGCGGCGTCGCGCCGGCTTTGACCGGCTCCTTGACGATGGTAATTTCCACCGGATGCTTGAGATGCCGATGAGCGATCGATTTTATGCGCGGCGGCATGGTGGCGGAGAATAGCGCCGTCTGCTTCTCCGCCGGCGTCTGTTCCAGAATTGCGTCGAGATCGTCGGCGAAGCCCATGTCGAGCATCTCGTCCGCCTCGTCCAACACGACGATCTGCACGTGATTGAGCTTCAACGTCTGCCGGCGAATGTGGTCGAGGGCGCGTCCCGGCGTGGCCACAATCACATCGACGCCTCGTCTCAGCGCATGGAACTGCGGCCCGATGGCCTGGCCGCCGTAGACCGCCAACACCGACGTGCGCTGTTCCTTGCCGTATCGCTGCACGGCCTCTCCCACTTGAATGGCCAATTCACGTGTCGGCACCAGGATCAGGGCGGAAGGTTTGGTCTTCGTCCCATGCGCGATGCGCTGGAGCATCGGCAGCGTAAACGCCGCGGTCTTGCCGGTGCCGGTCGCCGCTTGTCCCAGCAGGTCTTTTCCCGCGAGCAGCGGAGGAATAGCCTCCCGCTGAATCGGAGTCGGCTCTTCGTAGCCCAAGGTTTCCAAGGTCGTCAACAACGACGCTTCAAGCCCGAGCGCCGCAAAACCCGGCGAAAATCCGGTGGCCGTATGCGAGGCCTGCGTCTGTGTCTGCTCGATCTTCGTCACGTTCGCGCGTTACCTTTCTGCTTGCCTTGCTCCCGTTACGCCATCTGCTTGGGCCAAAGCGACTCCAACTCCGGAAATTTGTCCCGGTAGTCGCCGTGGCTCGCCCGAATGACTTTCAACGCTTCATCGCGGCCGTAGACGCTCGTGATTTCGACCTTGTGCTGGACCGCGCCAGGCGCCTGCTTGTAGGTGAGGAAGTAATGTTGCAAGCGATCGATCAATGTAATCGGACAGTCGCCGATATCCGTGAAGTTGCCGTAGGCCGCGTCTTCCTTCATGACGGCGATGATCTTGTCGTCGGCTTCGCCGCCGTCGGCCATGCTGAAGCCGCCGATCGGAATGGCCGTCAGAAGGATGTCGCTGTGGGGAATCGTCTTTTCGGTGAGCACGCAGATGTCCAGCGGGTCGCCGTCGCCGACCATGCCTTTCCGTTTGGCGCGTTTTGAGAAGAGGCCTGCTACCTTGTCGCCGCAATAGGTCTGCGGAATGAGTCCGTAGTACACGGGACAGAAGTTCGAAAATCGCTGCGGGCGGTCGACTTTTAGAAAGCCGCTGTCTTTGTCGACTTCGTATTTGACCGTATCCGTCGGCACGATTTCGATATAGCTGGTGACGATTTCCGGCGCCTTGTCTCCAATCGACACACCATGCCAGGGATGCGCCTTGAACATCAAACTCATCAACCGCTGAATCGGATCTCCTGAACGTCCCATGCTCCTCCTCTAAACGGACAGTTATGTCACCTCGATAAACCACTTCGGCCGAATGCGGCCGAAATCGCTACGCACATGCCGTCTAAGCGCTTTCTTCGAATCCAATACATAGGCGCGATCCGCATTTCTTACAAATACCACCCAATGCCAAGAGGCCCGCCCCTTTTCGCGATGCCATTTGATCGCCAACAACGCGCGATCCGGCAGCGCCGACCATGAATCAAACCGAGACTCGTCTCGATCGCCACGAAGGCGATAGTGCGTGAGCAAGCGGCGAACATAAGATGTCTCGGACCACAAACGGCGGTCTTCGGCCGATATCCCCATCCGGTTTGCCGCTCGCCTGGCCTGCGCATAGGTTACTCCGGCCAAAGCAGCTACACTCGCGATACCGCAACCGGTCCTGTCGAGTTGCACAACCGGCCTTACAACCATTCTACGAATCGAAAATCCTCGCACGCCTTCTCCCTCTTTCGGCGGATCGCACCACCCCTCTTCCAGAGGGCAGCACTACCCGGAGCGCCCATGCGCCCGCAGCGAAAGGGACCCACCGGGGGATGGGTGGAGCGAGGACGCATGGGTGGGTCGGTGACAGGCCCCGCTCATTCTTCTGGCTCCTCAATCGGCCCCGCCCACTCAAATCGTTCCTGGAATACTCCTCTCATTCTCTACGCCATGGCCGATTGAGAGCACTTTCTTCGCGGGTGGCACCGATCCGGGGCCCATGCGCCCGCAGCGAAAGGGACCCACCGGGGGATGGGTGGAGCGAGGACGCATGGGTGGGTCGGTGACAGGCCCCGCTCATTCTTCTGGCTCCTCAATCGGCCCCGCCCACTCGCCTTTTGCCAGCTTGACCTCTTGATAACCGCCGTCCGGCCACTGGAACTGGCCTGCGTCGTCGATCTGGACGATGAAGGGGTCGGCCTCATGCGCTTCTCCACGATACCAATACCAGCCGGAATCAATCGGTTTACGCTTGCTCCATTGGTATGTCGACATAGGTCCTTTCTCAGCGCTTCCGCAAATCGTTGACGTAGTCGTTCTCGGCCTGCGCATGGGCGCGCAACATGTCCTGTGTCGGAGCCGTCACCGCCCGCTGCCGCCAGAACCCTTCGAGAGCCGCGTCAATGTCGGCGCGAAGCGAATCTCCGTCCCCCTCTCGCTTCGATTCCAGATAGGCCACAATTGCCCCGCATTCCTCTCTCGTAAATACCGACAGCCTCTGAAGAGCATAGTCTCTCCAGGTCATCGCCCCATAGAGCCGCGGGTTGACGAGCGTCGCCCTGCCGGTCGATCGCCGATGAATTCGTCCTCCGGCCGGCACTTCGATCGTTCTCTGGGGAGCGAACCCATTCGTCAGGTGAAACACCGGGTCGGCCGTCAGTAGCTGTCCCCGCAGATCCGCGACCAAGAACGCCGGAAGAAAATGGCGGAACCCTCCCTCCGACAAGAAACTCAGCGCCGATTCATTCGGATCGAGAATCGCCTGGTCGATTTCCGTCCAATGTCCGATCCCTTTGAAAGGCGCGACGACTTCGGCCGGTTCGCAGCCCTGCTGGCTCCCCTGCAAAAAGGCGTCACCGGGATGCTCCGTGTCCGCGAAGGCCGCCCTGACGCGCGCAATGACTCGCTCTCTATCCGGCATCGTCCCCTCCACCATTCCTTCTCTCGATCGGCATCTGTTACAGTCTGCCTCACGAAAGGCCTTCGAACCCTATCATGTCTCCTCTCCCAATAGAAGATGCGTTGCCCTCGCTTCATAATGCGTTGCGCCGCAGCCCCAACGCGCTGCTGACCGCACCGCCTGGCGCAGGAAAAACCACCGTGGTCCCCCTCGCGCTTCTTGACGAGCCCTGGCTGTCAGGCAAGAAGCTTCTGCTGCTGGAACCCCGCCGGCTGGCGGCGCGAGCGGCCGCTTATCGTATGGCCACGACGCTCGGTGAATCGGTGGGTGGCACCGTCGGGTACCGTATGCGGCTGGACAGCAAGGTAGGCCCCTCGACCCGCCTCGAAGTCGTGACCGAAGGGATTCTCACTCGCCTGCTGCAATCCGACCCGAGTCTGAACGACTACGCCGCCATCTTGTTCGACGAGTTCCACGAGCGCAGCCTGCAAGCCGATACGGGCTTGGCGCTCGCTTTGGAAACGCAACGGCTCTTCCGTCCCGATCTGCGCCTACTGGTCATGTCGGCCACCCTGGATTGCGGACCGATCGCAGACCTGCTGGGCGGCGCCCCGACGATTTCTTCCGAGGGCCGCATGTTTCCGGTCGAGACGCGCTACCTCGATCATCCGCTGTCGGATAATAATAGAGAGGCGGCGGTCACACAGGTCATCCGGCGGGTGCTCACGAGCGAGCACGGCAGCCTGCTGGTCTTTCTGCCCGGCATGGCCGAAATCCGACGCGTCGAGCGGCGGCTGCTCGATTCCGGCCTTGCCTCCGACATCCTCATCGCCCCCTTGCACGGAGACTTGCCTCAATCGGCGCAGGACGCGGCAATCGAACCTGCGCCGCCTGGAACACGAAAGGTCGTGCTGGCTACCTCCATCGCGGAAACCAGCCTGACGATCAACGGCGTGCGAATCGTCGTCGATGCAGGGCAGCTCCGCGTGCCGCGTTTCGATCCCCGATCCGGCCTCACCAGACTCGACACGATTTCTGTGACGCAGGATTCGGCGGAACAAAGGCGGGGCCGCGCGGGACGCACCGAACCTGGAGTCTGCTACCGGCTCTGGACCGAACGGGAACAATCCGCGCTCACGCCTCGACGGCCTCCGGAAATGTCGGAAGCCGACCTCGCGCCGCTCATGCTCGATCTGGCAGCCTGGGGCACATCAAACCCGCAAGAGTTGTCCTGGCTGACGCCGCCGCCGGCCGGGGCCGTCGCCCAGGCGAAGGAGCTGTTGGTGCGCCTGGGAGCCCTCGATCGGGACGGACGGATCACGGCGCACGGCTCGAACATGGCCGGGCTGCCGTTGCATCCGCGTCTCTCCCACATGCTGGTGCGCTCGGCGACCCTGCACGTCTCAGATCTCGCCTGCGAGATCGCCGCCCTCTTGGCTGAGCGGGATATCCTGCGCGGCCCTGCCGGCCGCGCTCAAGCCGATCTGCGGCTGCGGCTGGATGCGCTCCACGGGGCACTCGAGCCCGCGGGCGGCGCGGCCGTTGATCGTGGAGCTGCACAACGGGTGCACCGCGAGGCGAATCTCTGGCGGCAGCTCTTGGCACGGTCGGATCGGACCGGGCCGCCCCGCAAGGAATCCGACCCTGGCGACACCGGGTCATTACTCGCCCTCGCCTATCCGGACCGGATTGCGCAACGGCAACCGGGACCCGAACCGCGATATCAGCTGGCGAACGGACGAGGCGCGCAATTCGTCCGGCCGGACCCATTGGCCTCGGAACCCTATCTCGTCATTGCCGATCTCGACGGCGCCGGTCAATGGGCGCGCATCGATCTCGCCGCGCCCATCGGAGCGCAGGATATCGAACGATTGTTCGGCGAGCAGATCGTGGAAACGACGGCCGTTTCGTGGGACGACAAGACCCGGGCCGTGCGGGCCTCCACGCAGCGCAAGCTCGGCTCCCTGTTGTTGTCGGAGAAAGCCCTCTCGAATCCCGATGCGACGTTGGTCACCGCAGCGCTTGTTGACGGAGTGCGCCGGGCCGGCATTACGAGTCTCGCCTGGACCCCGGACCTCCGACAGTGGCAAGCCCGCATCCGATTCTTGCGGCGTGTCGACGATAGTGGTCTCTGGCCGGATGTCTCGGACGACTTCTTGCTGGCCACGCTCGACCGATGGCTGGCCCCCTATCTGACCGGCATCACCACGCTCGACCGCGTGAAACGGATGGACTTGGCCCAACCGCTGACGGCCCTCTTGACCTGGGATCAACGCAAACTTCTGGACCGCCTTGCGCCGACTCACGTCACCGTTCCGAGCGGTTCCAATATTCGCCTCGACTACGAAGAGTCGGATGTGCCGGTGCTCGCCGTTCGGCTCCAGGAAATGTTCGGATGCACCGACACGCCTCGCATCGCCGGCGGCAAAGTCCCGCTGATGCTCCATCTACTCTCGCCGGCCAAACGCCCGGTGCAGGTGACGAAAGATCTTGCCAGCTTCTGGGCCAACGCCTATCAGGACGTCCGCAAGGACTTGCGCGGGCGGTATCCCAAACACCACTGGCCCGACGATCCGCTCGCCGCTCCCCCGACTGCGAAAACGAAACGGCGTGCGGACTAGCTCCCGTGCTTTTGTAGGGTAGACCGCCGATCCTTCCGCGTCCTATCGTGCGGGGATGAAATCTCGTGCGTCCGTCCTCAGTGCCGGATTGCTCTTCTTCTTCACGACCGCCTGGGCGGAAGGCCCGCAGGCCGTTTCGCCTCCCGCGTTCACCATCCCCTTCGACGAGATCGACGAAGCCACATTGCAAGAAGAAGTCGGCAGGCAGGCGGTGGCTTTTCTTCAGACCCTTCAATCGCACTGGGGCCGAAGCCGCGCGGCCCTGCGCGAGGCCGTGGAAGGCGAGATCGGCAGGACTGAGCCGGATAAGCTGGTCTTCTTACGCAGCATCGCCGATCACCGCGTCTTGGAAGGATACGAATTTCGGGAGGACGCGCTCATTCGGGGACAGTACGTCGTGCTGCAGCGCCCGCTCAATGGCCTCAACGAGTTTATCGGCTACTATGCGTCGCTTAAAAAGCTGCTGGCCGCCGCCTACGGCACGCCGCTGCAAGACCAAATCGTCTGGGAGAACGACCTTTATCAGCCGGTTCCCGATTATTGGGGCGTGGCCGTGATGATCGGCCATTTGCACTACCATGCCTCGTGGGAAACGGAGGAAGGGACGGTCGCGCTGGAGTTGACCGGCAACCGCCACAGCAAACTGCTGCTGGAATACCGGACCCGCCGCAGCGGCGCAGAAACCTGACGGCGGGAACGATGGTCATGTCGGAATGTCCCGTGTGCCGTCGTAGGATGTTCGTGATTGATAAGACAGCTTCAGCACGTCTCCGTCCTTCACCGTCGAATCTTCCGTACTGACCTTCTTGTTGACCGTGACCAGCACTTCCCGGTTGGCCATGTAGGGCATCAGTGCGCCCAGCCGCTCCGGATGGGCCTCGATGAGTTTCTTGACCGTCGTCGGCGCCGCCGACTCGACGTCGATTTCATGCTCGCCCACGGCGTCCCGCAATGTAAGCCCGAACACCAACACCTTGATCATGCGGCCTTCCTTTATTGTGCGCCTTGCCGCGCGTGACAGCGGAAACAATCCTGCCTCTTCGGATGCCGGCCCGGCACCGGCTTTGCTCCGTCCGCCCGGTGGCATTTCACGCAGTCCTGCTCCTGGGCGGCGGCTCGATGTTCGGCCGAGGCAGGAATCATCGGATTGCGGTCCTTCGGGGTCGGCAGCAAAGAGACCCCGACGACCACCGCCGCCGCTGCGGCCACGAAAATCCAGTCCACCTTGCGCAGCGTCATGCCTGTCCCCCACCCGCCGACCCATCGGCGGCTTCGTACGACTCTTGGAGGAGTTGCGCTACATGCTTCACCTCCGCCGCTCCTTTCAAGCCGGTCCGCAATTGGATCATACAGGCCGGACAGCTCGTCGCGACTACTGTGGCGCCGCTTTGATCGACCGCCGACCGCTTCCGCTCCATAATGCGCTGCGAGGTTTCAAAGTTCTTCACCAGGTAGGTCCCGGCGCCGCCGGCGCACCTATCTGCATCGGGCATCTCGACATACTCGGCGCCGGGAAGCCCGGACAACAAGGAGCGCGGTTCTTTTGTCACACCGGCCGCACGCAGATGGCAAGAAGAATGATAGGTAATCGTGCGTCTGGAAGAATCCGGCGCCGCCTGTGCGGGTTTCACCGTCGACTGCGCCACAAACTGAGTAATGTGCCTCACCTTTTCGGCAACCTGTTCCGCCAGGCGCTGCTCCGGCTCTCCCGCAAACAGGAGCGGGTAGTCCTTGAGCGCCAGAGTGCAGGACGCGCAGCCGGTAATCACCGTTTCGTACCCTGCGAGCGAGGTTAAGTTGACTCGTGCGCCCTCTTTCGCCAACTCCCGATAGCCGTAGGTTTCGATCGGAGTGCCCGAGCAACGCTGGGGAGGCAGATCCGGCTCGATTCCATGTTTCCGAAGAACGGCTATGACGGCATCCCCTACGCCGTCGTCGAAGTAATTGGCGGCGCAGCCATGGAAGTATGCCACCTTGGAGCGCGCCGGTTGCCCTTCTCGCAGAACCAGACTCCGATGTCGATCGCGGAGGTGCCGGATCGCCAGTTTCGGCAAGGTGATTTCAGGGGCAAGCCGCGCAGTTTCAGACAACCGCCTTAGGAAAGGCCGGCTTAGGAAGTCCACGATGGAGCGGACCGTCGGACGGTCCCAGAGCGGCTGTAATCTCGCCAATAACTTGAGATATCGCTCAAAGCGAACTGATTGTGCATGGAGTTTGAAGAGTCGACCTGCCAGCTTATTGGGTTGCTCCGCCCGGCGATTCAAGATCAGTTGTGAGACGTCAACGCCGGCCGGGCAGGCGGTCCGACAGGATTTGCAATTGAGACAGGCCTCCACTACCCGCTTTGAATTGAGATAACTGTAGTTCTTATCCGTCACGATTTCAAACCAGCCCCGCGAACTCATGTCTTCCGAACGGAACACGTCGTAGACAGGGCAGACCGCGTTGCATTTGGCACAGGTGGCGCAAGATTTCGACAAGCGGGTGTAATCGATGTGCTCAGTGAATGGGCTCTCGCTTATCTTAATCCCGGGATTCAGCACGTTGACGGGATCAAACGCGCGCTTCACGGCGACAAACAGGCGGTAAAGCTCGTCGCCGAACATCCGTCTCACGTACTCGGCCCGCACTCTACCGTCGCCGTGTTCCCCGCAAATCGACCCGCCGAACCGGTCCAGCACCGTTCGATGGATTTCGTGATAGCCCTGCACCATCTTCTTGAAATCCTGTTCGTCATTTACATCGAGCAACGGGACGATATGAGCATTGCCGTTCCCGATATGGCCGAATATGGCGACCGGCACGCGCTGCCGCCCGAACACTTCTTCGAGGTACCGAATCAACTCGCTGATCCGTTCGGCCCGGACGACGACGTCGTCGACGAAATTAATCGGCTTCTTTTTCGGATCGAACCGGTAGAGGGTAGGATAGAGGGCCTTTCTCGCCTTCCACAACTGCTCGCGTCTGCCTTGTTCATAGGCGATAACGACCTCCGAGGCCAAGGGATATCGACGGCAGATGCCGCCCATCTGTTCTGCTTGCTCCCGAAGATCGACACGGGTCCCGTCCGCGTCCAGTTCTGCCAACAACGTGGCAGCGGCGTCGGCGGGAATCCCGTGTTGAGACCGTCCGATCAAATCCAGCGTGTTGGCATCCATGACTTCGAGGGCGCTCGGAGATAATTCCAACAGTCTGGGCACGGCATCGCCGACGTCTTCCAGCCGCCTAAAGTGGATCAACGCCGTGAGACTGGCCTTGGGCTTTTCGACCAGCCTGATCGTCGCTTCACTGAAGACCCCCAGTGTGCCTTCACTCCCTACGAACAGCTTCGGTAGATCGAACCGCCCCCGCGCGAGCCCTTCCGCCAATCCAAACAGGTTGTACCCGCAGCTATTCTTGCTGACAACCGGACGTTTGGCTTCCAACAATGCCGCGTGGTCCTGTACGAGCTCATAGGTTTCTCTCAGCGCGGCATGGGTAGCGAGCAGTCCGGCGAGCCGTGAATCGGTAATATCGTAGTCGCATGCGTCGATCCACTCCCCGGTTTGCAGACAGACGCGAAGGGAGAGCACATTGTCTTTGACCGCCCCGTATCGGAGCGTATGGGGTCCCGCGGAATTATTCGCCAACATCCCCCCAAGCTTGCACATATCTCCGCTTGAGGGATCGGGGCCGAAAAGCAGCCCTTGTCCGGCCAACTGCCTATTCAGGTCCGCCAGAACGATTCCCGGTTGGACGCGGGCCCAACGCTCTTCTCGATTCACATCAAGAAGCCGGCGCAGACGGGACACGTCGAGAATGATTCCGGATCCGACGGCGGAGCCGGTGAGATTGGTGCCGGCAGCCCTGGCGGTGAGTGGAATCCCGCGGGAAACCGCATAGTTCATGACTGTCTGGATATGGGATTCGGTTTCCACCAATACGACGGCCTGTGGTATCATCCGGTAGATGCTGGCATCTACGGCATAGGCGGTCTTGGTGACCTCGTCATCCTTGACGATATCCGTGCTATCCGCGCTATCCGCGCTCAGAAGTCGGCGAAGATCCAAGGCAATCGAGGAAGTCTTGTGCGGCTGAATTAACGGCATGCGGGTGCATTCTAGCAGGATGACGAAAACGACCGCCAGCTTCGCCGCGCCGAGCCGGTAACCACGGCCGCCAATAGGAAACCATGACCGCACGACGAACCATGATTGCGCTGTATCTGGTGGGAGCCGGCTTTTTCATCGCCCACACGATCAATGCCGTGATCGCCGAGGCGCTGCTTCCGCCTCCGGACACCGCTTATCAATCCCCCACCGCCTCGCCTGATCCTCTTATGGGACGGTCCCCTTCAACGATCGCTGAACAGGTGCTGCAATCCAACCTGTTTCCGTCTCCTCCGACCGCGACGGGAATCGGAGGAGGAGTCGTTCCCTCGAACGTTTCCCAGCAACCACTCAATCTTTCCGCCAAGCTGAAGCTCCTCGGCGTGGTGATGAGCAATCGCGGCGGACTGTCGGCCATCGTGGAACTGGTGTCAACGAAACAGCAGCTTTTTCTCCGGGTGCACGATCAGCTTCCCGATATCGGTGAGCTAAGCGAAGTCCGCCACGACGGCATCGTCGTCCGCCAAGGAAACCAAGAAGAGCTTCTTGCGCTGATGGCCGGACCGGAGAATCAGCCGCCAGCTCCGACCGCACAGGGAGGAACGCAGACTGGAAGCGCACCCGGCGCCCCGCTGCGCAAGACGCTCGACCGCCGCGAGGTTGAACAGGCGCTCAACGATTTGCCCAAGTTGCTCTCACAGGCGCGTGCCGTACCGGTGCTGACTAATGGGGCCATGAACGGATTCCGCATGGATTACATCGCGCAGGGCAGCTTCTATGAAAAGATCGGCCTGAAGTACGGCGATGTGCTCAAACAGGTGAACGGGGTGGAGATTAAGGATCCCGGCACGATGCTCTCGCTCTTCCAGCAACTCCGCAACGAGCGTACGGTCAAGCTGGACATCCTGCGGAACAACCAGCGCACGACCATGGCCTACGAGATCCGATAACGGAAGCCCGCTGATCACCCTACGGCGTCCTTAGGTCGAATCTGCGCGGGCATCGCATCCGGCACAACCCGCCGAAACGTCCGGAGCGAAACGACGATCCGGCATAGGCATCGCCCAGAAATATGGAAAGGCAGCCGCATCATATCCGCCCTTTGCTCGGCACCATTCTCGAGCAACAGTTCGGCTTGTCCGAAGCCAAGCTTCTGGAAGCTTTGAATCTCCAGCAGACGAAGGGTGGGCGCCTCGGTGAAGCTCTACTTCGCTTGCGGATGATCGAAGAAGATCTGCTTCTTCAAGCTTTGGCGATCCAATTCGAGATGCCGTGGCTGCCGCACCTCGAAGTCAACCAGGTCGAGCACGAGTGGGTCAAGAAGGTCCCGATTCACTTTGCCCGTCGATATCGCGTGCTGCCCCTTAAGGTTGAGGACGGTTCCATCCTCGTCGCCACAACCGACCCCCTGGAGACCACGGCCCTGGACGACCTCCGCTTGTTGCTGGGCATGCCGGTCAAGGCCGTGCTCACGAGTCCACTCTCGCTGATGACATGTCTGAACCGCAGTTACGACGAGGTCGCAAGTCCCACCGGCGCCGAACAGGTCATGGAAGACATCGCGGCCAGCGAAAACCTTGATCAGCTTGCGCACACGCTCGACGAGCCGAAAGATCTGTTGGACGCGACGGATGAAGCGCCGATCATCCGGCTGGTGAACTCCGTGTTGTTTCAGGCTGTCCGGCAACGCGCCAGCGACATTCATTTCGAATCGTTTGAACGGGGCCTGGTCATCCGTTACCGTATCGACGGCGTTCTGTATCCCGTGTTGACACCGCCCAAACACCTGCAGTCGAGTATCATCGCGCGCTTGAAGATCATGGCCGGTTTGAACATCGCGGAAAAACGCTTGCCCCAGGATGGTCGCTTCGGAATCAGAACGGCCGGCAAGGACGTCGACCTCCGAGTCTCGGTCCTGCCGACTTCACACGGCGAGCGGGTCGTCCTCCGCCTGCTGGAAAAGGAGAACAGGCTGTTGAATCTCTCGGAGATGGGGTTCTCGCCGGACCGGCTGCGCACCATTCAACAACTGATCCAACTGACGCACGGGATCCTCCTCGTGACGGGACCGACCGGAAGCGGGAAGACGACCACACTCTATGCGGCCCTGAGCGAAATTAACGCCCCGGACAAGAATATCATCACGGTCGAAGATCCCGTGGAGTATCAGCTGGTAGGGATCGGACAGATGCAGGTCAATCCCAAGATCAACCTGACCTTCGCGGCGGGATTGCGCTCGATCCTTCGGCAGGACCCCGACGTCATCATGATCGGAGAAATCCGCGACCGTGAAACGGCCGAGATCGCCATCCACGCCTCACTCACGGGTCACTTGGTGTTCTCCACACTCCATACGAACGACGCGGCCAGCGCCGCGACGCGGTTGATCGATATGGGCATCGAACCGTTTCTGGTCGCCTCGTCCGTCGTTGCGGTTCTGGCGCAGCGGCTCATCCGGAAAATCTGTCCTGAATGCAAGAAACCCTATACTCCGGAGGACGACGAACTCGTCCGCCTGGGCGTGGTTCCCGGGAAGAATCGCCCGACGTTCTATCGCGGGACCGGCTGCCCCGCCTGTTCCCAGACGGGTTACCGTGGCCGGACCGGAATTCACGAACTCCTGGTCATGGATGATGAAACTCGTCGGCTCATCGGCGCCAAGGCCGACGCAGCCGCCATTCGCCAGGCTGCCGTGGCCAAAGGAATGGTGTTGTTGAAGGATGAGGCCGTGGAGAAAATCTTTCAGGCAATCACGACGACGGAAGAAGTCTTGCGCATGACCCAGCAGGAAGTTGAAGTGTAGCCCCATCGGCCATGCCGATCTACCAATACAGAGGATTCAAATCGGACGGAGGAACGGCGACCGGCATCATCGACGCCGAAAGCCCGAAAGTCGCCCGCCTCAAACTCCGAAAAGACGGAGTCTTCCCCACCGAAATGAAGGAGCAGGCCGGCGCCACCGCGCCGGGATCGGCGGGCCGGACCGGGATCGCTCCACTCCCTGGAAGCGGACGATCGGCCGCCCTCACGACCACGGACGTCGCCTTACTGACAAGACAGTTGGCCACCCTGCTCGTGGCGGGACTCCCTCTCGTCGACGCACTCGGAGTGCTGATGGATCAGATGGACAAGAAAGCCGTCAAAGGCATTCTGGCTCACATTCGAGAGGAGATCAGGGGCGGCAAGGCCTATAGCGCCGTGCTGGAGCAATACCCGCGGGAATTCTCCCCGATCTATGTTCACATGGTCCGCGCCGGAGAAGCAAGCGGGGCGCTGGACCAGATTCTCTTTCGGCTCGCGGAGTTTCTCGACAAACAGATGTCGCTCAAGCACAAGGTCACCAACGCCATGCTCTATCCGGCAATCATGCTGGTGATCGGAACGGTGGTCTTATTCTTCCTTATCGCGTTCGTCGTGCCCAAGATTACGCAAGTCTTTACTCAACAGAAACAGGCTCTTCCCTGGCCCACGGTCGTGCTGATGACCGTGAGCAGCTGGTGCGCGGACTACTGGCCCTTCTTGCTCGGGGGAATTCTTGCAGCCGGCTGGATCATCCGCCGGAGCACCGGAACCGAGTCAGGACGCACGATGGCCGACCGGCTGCTGCTCAAGCTGCCGTTGATCGGCGACGTGGCCCGCATGGTCTCGATCTCCCGGCTCGCCGGCACTCTGGCGACGATGCTGTCCAGCGGCGTGCAGCTGCTGGAGGCGCTCGACGTATCGAGGCGGGTCATGAACAACCGCGTCCTCGAACAAGCGGTGGAGGAGGCGCGGCAGAACATCAAAGAAGGCGAAACGATCGCCGAACCGCTGAAGCGAAGCGGAGAATTTCCGTCATTGGTCACCCACATGATCGCCGTCGGCGAGAAGAGCGGCGAAATGGAGGAAATGCTCCGACGCATCAGCCAGATCTACGACGGCGAGGTCGATCGCGTGATCACCCGGTTTACTTCCCTGCTGGAACCGATCATGATCGTGACGATGGGCATCGTCGTCTTGTTCATTGTGGTCGCGATACTGCTGCCGATATTCGAAATGGGCCAGATGGTACGATGACGCCCGTGTGGCGCATCTCGTGAACAGTGAACCTTCTTGGAGCCCGGAGGAGGATGATGAATCAACGAACGCAGCGCATTGAGATCCGCAAGAGAGAGATCGGAAACCTGCGCGTCAAGCCCTCGCGCGCTTCACGCATCGCGCTTCACGCTTTACGCTCTGCCGGCGGTTTTACTTTCATCGAGATCATGGTGGTGGTGGCGATTCTGGCCATACTCGCCGCGTTGGTCGTTCCTCGCATCATGGGCCGCACCGACGACGCCAAACGCACCGCCGCGAAAGTCCAAATACGGAACATTGAAGGAGCGCTTCAGCTCTACAAACTGGACAACGGCGTGTACCCTTCGACGGAACAGGGGCTCAAGGCCTTGGTCGAGAAACCGTCGGTCGGCGTAATTCCGAAAAAATGGAAGATCGGCGGGTATATTCCAAAACTTCCTGAAGATCCTTGGGGCACCCCCTACAAGTACTTGAGCCCCAGCCAGAAAGGCGACTACGAAATCATCTCGCTCGGCACCGACGGGGAACCGGGCGGCGAGGGCGTGAATGCGGACATCACGAACTGGAATCTCGACAAAGATTGAGAAATCCATGCTCAATCCGCCGCGGTCATCGACAGTGAATCGACGGTTCACGATTTACGCTTCTCGTTCCCCGAACGGCTTTACCATTGTCGAGATCCTCATCGTGTTGTTCTTGCTGGCCGGCTTGCTCGGCCTGATTGTCCCTCGAATCACGATCGGCGACAATCTAAGTTCCATCGGGCGGCGATGGATTGCCGCTCTGCGGTCGATACAGGATCTGTCCGTCGCTACCCAAAAGACCGTGCGTCTCTACGTCGATCTCGACCGCGGACAGTATTGGCCGGTGGTGCTGGACGGGAAGGAGGAAAAACCTCCGCTCGACGCGGCCTGGGCCGTGCCGGTGAGCCTTCCCGAATCGGTCCGTATCGCCGACATCCAGAACGGTACCGTGAAACGCAGCTCCGGCAAAGCCGAGATCTTTTTCTACCCCAACGGCCATATCGACCCGGCCGTCATGCATTTCGAGGACGTCCACGCCAACGTCCTGGGTATCCGAATCGAGCCGGTCACGGGAAACATCACGGTGTCCGATCAGCGGATCGACCCTCCGCCGCCCTGGACCGTTCCCGATCGCGTCAAAGTCCTCTTGCAGATTCAGAACGTTCCGGCCGGCGCAAAACCCTTTCAACTCGGATCACCTTGATCATGGATTCCCGCGGCTTCACGCTTCTCGAGGTGCTCATCGCCCTGGCCATTCTCGCGCTCGGCCTTCCGATCCTCCTCGGCCTTCGCAATTTCGATCTCGACCTTCACGCGCGAGCCGGCGATATCGTCTCCGCGACGCTTCTGGCTCAGGAAAAGCTGATTGAAACAGAAATGAGCCCTGAGTTCCCTTTGGGTGAGACCACCGGAGATTTTCTTCGCCCCCCGCTGGGCGCCGACTCGACGACGGATCGGGCTGAGCGTGCGGAGATGTTCCGGTGGAAGCGCGTCGTGACGTCGACTCCTTTGCCCAATGTCCGGGAAGTGAAAATTCAAATCATATGGCCGGGAACCCTCACCGACGAAATGGTGGAAGTCAGCACCTATGTCATCTCTGCGACGCCGTTCTGAAGCCGGCTTTACCCTGGTCGAAGTGGTGCTGGCGGTCGCCCTCGTGGCGGTGATTGCCGCCATGGTCTTCGGCGGCCTGTACTACACGACGACGGCCATCGATCGCGCGCGGACCGGTTCGGCCGATGAGCAGATGGTGCGCAGCGCATTGCGCGTCATGGCCGACGAACTGTCAACCAGCGCCAACCATGCCGCCAGTCCATGGCTCGGACTCAATACCCAAGCGGACGGCTACCCCTCCGACACCGTGGCGTTTCTGGCGGTCGGGCAATCCCGCGGCGCGGAGTCCGCGCCGGAAACGGAATTGGCGCGGGTCGTGTACGTCAGAGAAGGGGACAAGCTGCTCCGCTTCGTCCGGCGCAACCTCTTCGGCCTTACCGACGAGTCGATCGACCGGCTGGAACTCGTGCGCCATGTGAAGAGCTTCAACGTTCGCTACTACGACGGGACGGCGAGAATCTGGTCGGATGAATGGGATGGGCGGGCTCGCGCAAAGACTCCTGCCGCCGTGTTGATTGAACTCACCCTCGTGCCTGAAGGGTCGGATCCGCGCACGATCCGTGAATGGGTGCCGATCGGAGTGCAGTCATGATGGATCGTCTTGCCTGGTTGAAGACCCTCGAAGTAAAGAAGGAGCTGCTGCTCTGGGTCTTGGGAGGAATCGCAAGTTTCGCGGCCTTCTTCCTCCTCACCTTCCCTTTCGGGTCGTTACAATCGCGGGCACTCTCGGAAATCCGGCAGGCGACAGGCTGGGACGTTCGCGCAAGCGACTGGTCCAGGGGATTTCCGATCGCAGTAGAATGGAACGGCGTGAGCCTGACCAAGCCCGGCGCGGCCCCAATCGAAATAGAATCGATGCGGTTGAACATCCCGCTTCTGGTTCAACTTTTCGGACAGCGGTCGTTGGAGGCCGCGATCAAACTTCCCGGAAATTCGAAGGACGGCGCCGGCCGGTTCTCCGGGGTCATCACGAGCTCTTCATGGAAGTTTGAGGGGCCACTGGCACTCACCGGCCGGGCGCATCGGATCGACCTCGCCCAAGTGGTCAGACCGTATGTCGCCCGCGGCCTCTTCGACGCCACCATCGCGCACCGCTGGGTTGGAACGACGTCGGGAAACGTCGAGTTCAAGGGGGACGGTATCTGGAGGGCTGAAATCAGGGACCTCTTGCTCGAACGTGCTCCGATCGGCAACGGAATTCTCCCTGCGCTGGCATTCAACCGCATTACCCTCGCCTTTACCTGCCGGGACGCCGTGTGCGACGTGTCCGAATTCAAGGGGGAGGGACCGGACGGTTCGGTGACCGGACAGGGAAGATTGGCGCTGCAATATCCCTTGCAGCAAACGACCCTTGATCTGACCGTCACAGTGACGGCCGGTTCTGGTTGGGCCCAGAAATCCGCAGGCCTTCCTCTCCCTCCCCTTCCGCCCGGCACCCCCTTGACGCTGAAACTTGTGGGTTCGGTCGCAAATCCAAAGCTATCGGTGTAGTATTGTAAGTTCCGGTAGAGGAAGCGGGGCTCTGGGCCCAGGGAAAATCACGATGAACCGGGTCGTTCATGGTCGCTGATTGTATCGGTCTCGACATCGGCCAGACTGCCTTTAAGGCCGTCCGCTTTCGCCGCCGTCTGACGGGGCGCGAGTCGGTCGAATACTTCCATCAACCTCTTCCGTTCGGTCGGAAAGAGGCGATGGAACTCGCCGACCGCGCCGGACTGCTTCGAAACTTCCTGTGGCAGAACGGGCTTTATGGAAGCGGAGATATCGTCACCGCCCTTCCCTGCCAGGACCTCTTCATTCGCACACTCTCCTTTCCCTTTCGGGATAGCGCCAAACTAGCCCAGGTTGTCCCGTTTGAGGTGGAAAACTTGATTCCCATGGCTCTCGAAGAGGTCTCGATGGGGAGTATCGTCCTGCCCTCCGGCGAGGCCCAGGAACCGTCGAGGAAACCAAAAGGCGCCGAGGTCCTGGTCACGGCGGCGCCGAAAGAAAAAGTCAACCAACACCTACAGTTTCTGGCCGCCGCCGACCTCAAACCGTCTGTCATCGGTGTGGACGCCATGGCGCTGTATTCCGTTACGCAGTTTCTCCAGGAGGAAGGCGCACGCGTACCCGGCGACCTGGCCATCATCGACGTCGGCGCCACGAAAACGACCCTTTGCCTGATGAGAGAAGGCCGTCCTGCCGCGCTACGCACGGTCCTGTGGGGCGGCAATCACCTCACCCATGCCTTGGCCGTCCGCTATGCTTGCAGCTTTGCCGAGGCAGAACGGCGCAAGCGCGCGATGGCTGTCCAAGAAGTCGACGCCTGGCTCGAACCGCTTCTGAAGGAGCTTCGCGTGACACTCCATTCGCTCGAAGGCAACGGCCGCCAGCGACTGTCTCACTGCTGGGTTTCCGGAGGAGGGTCCAAGCTTCGTGAGCTCAGCGGACATGTCGCTCAGGAACTCGGACTGGTCCCGGTCGGGCCACGTCAAGGGTTCGGCTCGTCCTGCCCGAGGGCGTTTTCCGTCGCCTTCGGCCTGGCCATTCATCCGAAGATCGTCCGTCCCCGCTGGAAACCCAAAGCGATCGGTTCGGACCTGGCCGTCGACCTGAACGCAGGAGTCGACTCCGAAGCGCCCCTGACCGACGCCGGGCGACAGGACCGGAAACTCGCGCTATGGGGAGCCGCGCTGCTGGCTATCCTTGCCCTCGCGGACCTCTCCGTCCACGTCATCGTCAAGGATTCCACGCTGAAATCCGTACGGCAAGGATTGCACGCCCAGTACGTCCAAACTTTCGGAGAAGGGGCGGGTCCCGGTGACGAAATAGACGTGGCCCGCTACAGAGTTGCCCAGCTCGACAAGAGTCTCTCCGTCATCGACACCGGCCGGTCGAACATGTTGGTTCTGCTGTCCGAACTAGGCAAACAACTCCCCTCAGGGGTGCCGGTGACGATCCGCGAACTCACGATCGACGGTTCGACCGTACATCTGGAAGCCGAAACGACCTCCTTCGACGCCGTCGAGAAGATCAAGCAGGCGTTCACGGGCAGCCCTTCGTTCCAGGAGGTCGCCATCTCCGATACACGGGTGGGAGCCCAAGCAAACCAAGTGGTCTTTCGTCTGACTTATGTGGTGGCGCGGCCATGATGCAGCAATGGCAAGAACGGTGGCGCCAGTTGGCTCCACGAGAGCGTCTTATCCTGGCCATCGGCGGCGTGGTGGTAGTCGTGAGCCTGCTGTTCCTCTTGATTGTAGATCCCCTCCTCGCCCGTATTGAAAAACTTGATCGCCAAACCGCGCGAACGTCGAAAGATCGGCTGGAGTTGGCCCGACTTGCCTCCGACTTCGCCGGCAAACAGTCCAAAGTGGCCCAGCGGGAGCAACGCCTCCCCCCTGCAGCCGGGTCCTTTTCGCTCCTCACCTTCATGGAAGAAGCCGCGACGTCCGCACAGATCAGGGAAAGAATCGTCGGAATGCAGCCGCAGGTGCCAACGACCGTACAGGGCTATCAGGAAACCGCCGTTGAGCTCCGGCTTGACGGCGTTCAGTTCCCTCAAATTCTCGCGTTGCTGGTGGCGCTCGAACAGGCGCCGTATGACGTGCAGGTCCGGCACCTCCAAATCAAGCCGAAGTATGACAACCCGATCAACCTCGACGCCTCGCTCCGCATCGTCACCTATTCCAAGGTCTGACGAACGGGGCATCGCGCTGCTGCTGGCCCTCCTGGTTCTCGCTCTCCTCGTCGCGCTGATTTTCGAATTTGATACGGAGGCCAGGCGGGAGTATCGGAACGCCACCTCCTTCCGCGACAACTTCAAGGCCACAGTTCTGACGCGCGCCGCCATCCAAGCGGCCCGCGCCGTTCTCCAGCAGGATTACTTGAAGGACAAGCAGACCGGTCAATCCTACGATGCCTTGACCGATCTGTGGGCCTTTCCGATCGACAAGTATGCCATCGGCGACGGCGTGCTTACCGCCCAGATTGAGGACGAACGGGGCAAGCTCAATCTTAACGATCTTACGGGCGGCGGTGACCCGAAGACTCGTAAGCTCAAAGTCGACCGTTTCAAACGGTTGTTCGAATTGTTGCAGGTCAGCCCGGATCTCGTGGACGGAATCGTCGACTGGCTCGACGACAACGAGATTCCGGAACCGGCCGGTGCGGAATCGCTGTACTACCAGTCCTTGCGCCCCTCCTATCGCGCGGCAAACGCCCCGCTCCAAACTCTCCGTGAACTGCGGCTCATCAAGGGTGTCACGCCGGAAGTGTTCGAGAGGATCTCGCGGTTTGTTACCGTATATCCCGCCGAAGGGTCCAGCCCCATCAACATCAACACCGCTGACAGCGTCGTCATCCAGGCCCTCGATCCCAGGATCACGCAAGCCATGGCGGGCGACATCATCCAGAACCGCCCGTACAAGACACCGGTCGAGCTGGATCGCGCCGGAAGCGCCGCGGATGTCATGCGGGAATTGCGACAGTCCTACGACGTCAAGAGCAACCTTTTCACCGCGCAGATGCTACTGACGATCAATGACGTCAAACGACGAGCCGTTGCCACGTTGCAGCGGAAGGAAAACAACGGCGACAGCTCACTCCTCTACTTTCGCGTGTTCTGACCTCATCATCTCCCCGCCAAAATCGAGCGGGTCAAGCCCATCTCAAGTGCCGCGGGACTTTCTACTGAATACCCCGTCCACGAGTGAGTTTTAACAAATCTGTAACAGTCCCGTTACCTATTCTTTATCTCGATAGCCGATAGTCGAGCTCGACCAGGCTGAACGATCACATAGAACACCATAACAACAAGGGAGGATCAGCGTGCAGCCATCGTGGAGAGCGGAAAAACCGAGACAGTGGATCGGGTGCGCCGGCATCGCATTGACCCTGCTATTGCTCGACACCATCGGCCATGCGCAAGAACCAAAAGTCGGTTCGCCGCAGGCGACCGCCACATCGGTTACGGTTCCGGCCGCCGTTCCTTCAGGCCAGTTGAATCCGCCGCGCCCCCTCGAAAGCACGTCGATGGAAGACCTGCTTCTCGAGAAGGGTGTCATCACGCTGGACGACTGGATCAGGATCAAAGCGGAAGAAGAACAGCGGCAGAGCGAGCGGTCGGTCGTCGCAGAATTTACCGGCAGCCCCCGTTGGTACGAACGGCTCACGATGTACGGCTACGGCATGTTCCGGTACAACAATACCTCCAACGGCAAGCTGCGCAGCTTTCAGGACGCGTCGGTCGGCGACGCATCGAACGGCGCGCAGCCGGGGTTTTTCTTTCGCCGTATCCGCTGGGTGGTCACAGGACAAATCTCCGATCATGTCTCCGTCTACTTTCAGCCGGACCTTGCCTCCAATATCAGCGGGAATACCCATTCGGTGTCGATGCGGGACGCCTTCGGCGACTGGAATTTCGACAAGGATAAGGAATTCCGATTGCGTGTGGGTTTACAGCGAGCCGTTTGCTCGTTCGACAACTGGCAGGCCAGCCGAGTCCGCATGGCGATCGACCGGGCAGACGCTACCAATAGTTGCTCACAGAGCGAACGCGACATGGGCATCTCTTTCATGTGGACCCCGAAAGTCGCTCAGGCCCGGTACAAGCAAATGCTCGACTATATGTATGGACCGGGCGACTACGGCGTCGTCCACCTCCAGGTGTGGAACGGTCAAGGCCTCAACCAGCAGGAAGCTAATGCCGACAAGCACATCGGGTTACGATTGAGCTGGCCCTGGGAATTGCCAGGAGGCCGCCTCATGGAGACCGGTATGAACATCATGCGAGGGCAGTTCAAGGTGAATACCGGGACCGCTGCTGCAGGCACCACACTCTATTCCACCTTGGCCCCGGGTAATCGCTCCGGCAACTATTTGGACGAACGGGTCAACTTTTACGTCTACATTCCTCCGCAACCGTTCGGCCTGATCGCGGAGTATGTCGTCGGACGTGGTCCTCAGCGAGATGCCAGTGGGGTCATCAGAGAAAGCGCCCTCTACGGTGGGTACGTGCAGGGCCATTATCAATGGAAGTATTCCGATGTCGGCCTGGCAAATATATATTCCCGCTACCAGGAATACTACGGTGGCGTGAAGAACACGACCGGAGCACCGGACGGTCGCATGAAGGAGTGGGAAACCGGCATCGCCTGGCAGCCTGATCCCCAGTGGGAATTTACCGTCGCCTACAGTTTTACCGATCGTTTGAGCGCATTCAGGACAACTCCGGGCACGGCGACGGTACCCGGCCAACAGCTTGAAGCGTACGGCAATCTGCTGCGCTTTCAAGCCGTCTGGTTCTGGAACTGAGGGGAACAGCTGCACCATGGGGGCTCTCATAAAAGCGATGCCACGATTCATGAGGGAGGATCGAACCGTGAGACTATACCGCGCACATGCTCCATTATTCGCACTGTCCGTCTTGACAGCCGTTGTCCTTTTCGGTGCAGAACCATCCTCAGCCCAACAATCAATGGACCCCATCCGGCTGGTCGTCGATTCCTCGATTCCTTCGTATCAGCCCCGCCCTGATGTCAGCGGGGCCATCGCCATTGCCGGCTCGGACACGATGCAGCCGATCGTGGCACGCGCGGCCTCTGCGTTTCGCACCTGGCAACCGAACGTAAGAATTGCCGTTCAAGGCGGCGGCTCCGACAGTGCCCTTCGGGCTTTCATTCAGAACATCGCGGCCTCTCGCCGCGGAGACGGCAACGTGAAAGGCCATCTCAGTTCAAACGAAGTGGAAATCCTCGCTTCATCGAGACCGCTCACCGATGAAGAACGCAAGGACTTTCGTTCCCGCTACGGATTCGAGCCGACTGAAATTCCAATCGCCATCGGCGCCATTGCCATCTACGTCAACTATCAGAATCCCGTGCAGTCTCTATCTCTTGAACAAATCGACGCTATCTTCAGCAAGACCAGAAAACGCGGCGCCTCAGCGGATATCACGACCTGGGGTCAAGTCGGTTTGGCCGATGGTTGGGAACAACAACCTGTCCGGCTCTATGGACGCGATAAACGTTCAGGCACGCGAACTCTGTTCATTCACTCCGCGCTGCTCGACGGTACGATGAAGGCGGAAATCCGAGAAGAGCCGGGTACGGCGATGGAGATTTTGGATCTCAGCCGTGATCCGTTCGGGATCGGCTACGCCGGTATCGGCTTCAAAGCTTCGACGGTTCGGATCCTTCCGATCGCACCGAAAGCGGGAGATGATCCCGTCTTGCCGACAGCCGAGTCGGCGGCCAACGGCACCTATCCCCTGACCCGCTCGCTTTATCTCTATGCGAAGCGCAATCCGAAAGGAGAATTGGCGCCGGGGATCGCGGAATTTCTTAAGTTCATCAACAGCCGCGAGGGACAAGAGACGATCGCCAAGGCCGGCGTCTACCCCTTGTCCGTGCAGCAGATCACGGCCAATCTTCAGGCGCTTGTGGGAGGCACGACGTCCTCGCTCAGCATGACGGCAGCCGCCCGATGAACCAGTCGCGGTTCGAGAAAGCACCGCCGCCGGCCTTCTCGAACCATCTCCTTTTTTGCTACACTCGCTTCCCATACCGATGGATTCAATGAGCCCATCACGGGTCCGATGCATCGTCACCGCATCCGCCTGTTCAGCTTTTTTCCTCGGAGGCTGCACGGCGACGCCCCAGCCCATTTCCATCTACGAGGGCCCCCAGTTGGCCGTGCAAATCGAGCAGGATTCGAAGTCCGGTTCAGGCCACGGCCACCCCGCGTCCCTGTCGAAGGACCGAATCGCCGCGGCTTTGCGCGGACTCAGACTGGAAGGACGAGACTTCCTCAGCTCGCTGGGGTTCTCTTCCGGCAGCCAAAAGGCCCCGGCGTTTTCTGATCACGACGCGGGACTTCTGGCCCCCTATTTGTCGGCGGGTCTGGCCAAGGCCTCCCAACACGATCTAGTCACATTCCACCTGGTGCAGCGTGACGGCACCGGGGCGCCCCTCGTCACGTCCGGCGGCCTGTTCGTCCGCGGACAACACCTCTATATCATCCTGGCCAATGCGAAGAGTTCTCCGAGCGGCAACCAGTATGAGACGATCTATGAGCCCAACAGTAGGCTCAATCCCCTCTTACCCATTACGCGGTTTCGCTTCGTCTTGCACTTCGTACCTCGCGAGCACAGCATTCCAACCGGCGAGGCGAAGAAAATGGATGACTGGGACGGATATTTCGATGAAACGAAGGTAGTGGTGGTAAGTTTGGACCGGCTTGCCGGTCAAGATGCCGCACACGAGCGCTGAGAGATAAGTAAAGTGCTATGCCGCAAAATCAGCGGAGAACAGCGCATAGTCGAAACCGTGTCGCCGGAGGACGATCCAGCCCTCACGGGCTAACTGATCCACCGCATGGAAGATTTGGTTCCATGTGTACTGAGGCAGGAGCAGCACCAGCCCGTCCAGGCTGATCACCTCCTGCTCTTCGATTCGTTCGAGAATGTCCTGCGCCAGCCGGTCTCTCTCGGATCCACGTCGTATTTCGGGTTCTGCGCACAGGATATTCACCATTGCCGCCTCCTTCTCCTCTAGCTGAATGAGCACCCCTTTTGCTGCGACTGTGCGGGAGGTCCGTTTGGAGCCGGGCTGTAGCGGACCGCCACCACCCGAATCACGCCAAGCGTGAGCAAAATGCCTCCCAACACGCCGAACTGAAGCCACTCACCGCCTGAAAACCACAGGGTTATCACCTCCGTGAGCATGACGACCAGCACCGTATCCACGATGAACGTGACGCGCACCCGGCCGTCTGAACAATATGTAAGCGTGGTTTTCAAGACCTCCACCACCGCCAGCAGCGTCAGGGCATCGACGATTACATGCCTCAGGGCGACTTCGAGGCTGCTGGACCACAACAACGTTAGGTCAAGAAAAGTCTTCAACACACCGCCGGTAAGCGCCAGCAGGATGGTGACGATCAGCAGACTCAGTGTGAAGCGAATCCCGACGTCCCACCACTGCGTCATGTCCGGCAGGCGACCGCCGCTTAGGACCCGCCCCGACCACCGATCCATCGACCAAGGAAACGATTCCAGTTTCAACGGTTTCCCCTTCGCTCGCTGGAGAAGATGCGCGCGAAGTCGCGCCACACCGAGTACAGAAAGTACAACACTCCCGCCGCTGCGCCGATCTCGACGCTCGTACCCAGAATGGAGAACACGGTTTCGCCGATCACGATTGACACTCTCCGACACGAGACATGCTTACAATTCGTCGATGGAGACGGGATGCAGAAGGTCGCGCACCGACAGGACACCGACGATCCTCCCACCCTCCAAGACGGCCAAGTGCCTGGTACCGTGCTGCTCCATGAGATCGGCCGCCTCCGTGAGCGGCCGCCGATGATCGATACCGATCACTGGACTGCTCATAATGTCTTCCACAGATACGTAGTAGGGAATCCGCTCCACACCGACTACCTTTCGAATGATATCGGGCTCGGTCACGATCCCGACGATATTGTGTTCGTGTTTCACGAAAACACTGCCCACCCGGTGCTGTTTCATCAACTTTGCCGCTTCGATGGCCGAAGTGCCGCATGGAATTTCAACGAGATCCCGCGTCATCAGCGCTCCCACCGTGATCATACTGCCCTCCCTGGTTGAGTAAATCGGGCCGGCTCGGCTGCGAGATAGTGCTTAGCTTGGACTCGGACCGGTACAACCCTCGGAGCACGCTTGCAGGTGATGGCTTGCCGCTCGCCCGAGGCCATCTTCACGCGTAAAATCGGTATGATTACCCGTTCCTCCAAGGCAAGAAGATTCCGCACGGCGATTCCCAATGGAGCTGCGACCATCAGTGAGATCCCGAGAACGAAGAAGTATCCGTCAAGGTGCGTCATCGGACGATTCTTTCGAGCCAGCGACCAACTGTCATGCCGAAATCGTAGCGGGAAAGTATTCCGGTGGAGTCAACACTATGTAAACAGGGTGTTAACTCTTCCGCAGAGTGACCATGAGGGGATACACGGGAGGAGAACAGGGCAAGTTGCGAAGGATGCTTACTGTTCTATAAGGCGCCACCCTTCTTTCTGTAAACACCGATCAATCGCCTTCATCGTGATCAATTGACCGCTTTGCTGAACTCTCGGATCTTGCAGCACGGAGGCCTGGCACTTGTTGTAATCAGCAGTATACTCGTCTGCTGTCTTGTTCGGATGTACCCACTCCGTGGTCATGCATGAGCTGATTAGTACGCCCATGGCTCCCATGAGGACGATTCCGGACAGGGATCCGGAACGACTTTTCATTCTTGTTCCTCGACTCATTATTGGTTTTTTCTCAAGCCGATCAACAGCAGAAAGCCCCTCCATCGGTATGATAGCCCGACACTCCCCCCTTCGCTATAGGAAGTAGACCCCTGCCTAGAAAAAGTGGGCAAAAACGCAATCGACCGCTTGTTTCTCGACGCCAAGGTGCGATTCTCGAAGAGCACCTTCGACGATTCCAATCGCTTTACAGTGAGAACCGCTTTAAGGAGGCGTTGAATCAGTTAAATACCGCCATCGCTTGCGCGTGCGATCTCTTGGATGATGCTCTCCGCTTGCTCGAACAGGTCATCTAAAGCCGGAAAGGCCACGCCTGATCAGCCGCCGGACCGTACGAAGTGCGGTTTGGAGCTGGCGAGAGGAATTGAACCTCCAACCGGCAGTTTACAAAACTGCTGCTCTGCCATTGAGCTACGCCAGCCACCGAGGACGAGTGGAAGATACCGAGAAGCTTCTGCCGGGACCCTAACAACCGGCAGAGAGACTGTCAAGCGTCGGAGACCGGCGCGATGAGGGAGGCCCGATCCGGCGGTCAGGATTACCGCTCCGCTTCCGTCAAGTCACCTTCGTCTTCAAGTTCCTCGATTTCAGGTCCGGGCTTTACTTTGGTGGAAGAAGGATGGAGACCGTATTTCTTGAGCATCTTGTAGAAGTCGGCCCGATACCGACCGGCGAATTGCGCCGCCCGGGAAATGTTGCCGCCGGTAAGCTGCAGCACGTTCTTGAGATAGGTCTTCTCAAATTCTTCCTTCGCCTCCGTAAGCGGTTTGAGGTGTGAGTCCGGAGCCGTCCCGACGGAAGGAAGAAGATCCGGCGTGATCATATCCTGCCTGGACATAACGACGGCTTTTTCAATCACGTTTTCAAGTTCTCTGACGTTGCCGGGCCATGGGCTCGTCACCAGGCGCTGTAAGGCCGCCGGAGTGAACCCTTTGACATCCTTGTTCGCCCGCTTGGCGCTGGCAACCAGGAAATGCTGCGCCAGAATGGGAATATCATCTCGCCGGTCACGAAGCGGCGGAATGAAGAGGGGAACCACGGAGATCCGGTAGTAGAGGTCGTTGCGGAACGATCCGTTCTTCACCGCCTCGCCGAGATCCTTGTTCGTCGCCGCGATAATGCGAACATCGACTTTTGTGGCATGCTCCGCCCCGACTTCGCGCACCTCCCGTTCCTGCACGGCCCGCAACAGCTTGACCTGCATCGATAGCGGCATCTCGCCGATTTCGTCCAGGAAAAGCGTGCCTCCGTGGGCGCTCTGAAACAGTCCCTTCTTGGGTCCATGAGCACTGGTGAACGCGCCCCGGACATGGCCGAATAACTCGGACTCAAATAGAGTTTCCGGAATCGCCGCGCAATTCAAGGCCACAAACGGTCCTTTGCTGCGGCGGCTGTTCGCATGGGTCACTCGAGCAAAGACTTCTTTACCCGTTCCCGTCTCGCCGAAAAGCAGCATGGTCGCGTCGGAATCGGCGACTTGGATCACTTGCTGCAACAATCGCTGCATGGCCGGACTCTTGGCCACCACATTTTCCATTCCGTAGAGTTCGTTGACCAGAGACTTCAAGCGTTGAATTTCCCTGCTCATGCGCTGGGGAGACAACCCCTCCTCGATCTTCGCTTTAAGCTCTTTGTCGTCGAATGGCTTCGTCAAATAGCCGAATGCGCCGCGTTGAACCGCCTCAACCGCGTTCGGGATGCTTCCGTGCGCCGTTAGAATGATGACCGGAAGTCCGGGGTGAATCCGCAATAACTCCTCCGTCACATCCAATCCGTCCTCCCCGCGCAAGCGGAGATCGGTTATGGCCAGATCGAATCGATTGACTTTTGCCGCGCTGATCGCGTCTTTGCCCGTGGTGCATGCGGTGACGGCAAAGCCCATCGCATTGAGCCGCATCTTCACCAGCTGCAGCAATCCTTCTTCGTCGTCGACTACGAGAATGTGTTCCTGTTCCATGGCGTCATGCTCACCCTTCGTTTTATGGTGTCGTCGCTGGTTCCGGCCCCGGAAGCGGCCCCACCGAGGTAGGCGGCCGGATCGGCCGGATTTTTTCTCTCGTTTCCTGATCGATTCGCTTTAGAGCCTCAAGCTGGCTGTACAACTCGTCAATCTTCTTTTCCCGTTCTGACAACTGCTTCTGAAGCGACTGTATTGTGCCGCTGTCTCCCGGCGCTTTAGCCGGCTCTTTCTTGCCGATAAGCGCGTCCGCCTTCCGATCCCTCTCGGCAAGATCGCGCTGCAAAATCTCTATTGCTTGAGCATCGGCGTCCTTCATCGCGCGCAGTTGCTGAATGACCAATTCCCTGTCAAGCAAGTCTCGGACCAAACGATCTGAGGCTTGGCCGAGCGCTATCTGCCCCTCTGAAACAGCGGGAGCAGCCATGACGGAGGTGAACCACGATCGATCGTTCGGGAGCGGATGCTGTTGCAGCAGTTGTAGCCATAACTTGCTGGAGGCGGCCAGTTGCCCTTTCGGCGCCGTCGCAATTACCTTCTCAAAGTTCTTGGTGGCACTATCCCGGCTCTCGTACAAGCCCATCAGGGCGCGGGTGAAATAGGCATGGTCACAGGAATTGTGTTCCGCGCACTTCGTAATCACGGCATCCTGCTTCTTGGCCAGCACTTGCATATTCTTCAAGTCCGCCGGATCCACGGAGAAGTACGGGCGATTACCCGGCGTATCCGGCGCCCAGGAGGCGCAGCCTCCGGCCGCCAGACAGAGCAAGGCTGCTCCGAAGCAGGTCCGCTCTATGTTTTTCATGCGGTCGCTCCCCGTTTGGTCATTCGTAGGATAAACCGTACAGTCGTTCCCTTCTTCACTTCGCTTTCGATCCAAATCCGGCCTCCGTGAGCTTCCACCACTTTTTTCGCAAGCGCCAGCCCGAGGCCGCTTCCCGGCAACGACTGCTTGGCCTTCGTTCGTCCTTGGAAAAATCTCTCGAAGATGTGAGGAAGCTCATCGGGAGGAATACCGGGACCGGCGTCCGACACCGACACTTCGAGTACCCCGACCTTCATGTCGGGTTTCATCATGATTTTGACGATGCCGCCTTCCGGACTGAACTTGAGCGCATTTGATAGCAGATTATCGAGCACCTGCTCAATACGAATCGAATCGGCCTTGACCCAGACCCGCTGAGCCGGAGCCTCCACCACCAATTGGACGTGCTTGGCATCGGCGAGTAATCGGATCTTGTTCACCGACATGTCTGCAATGCGCTTGAGGTCGGTCGGAACGATCCGATATTCCATCATGCCGGCGTCCATCTTCGAGAGATCTAGAATCGTCGAAATCAATGTAATGAGGCGCCGGCTGCTGTCCGCCATTATCCGCAGCGTCGTGCGTTGTTCAGGCATGAGTGGACCGGGAATCTCATCCAGCAGCAGATGGGTTCCTTCCTGAATCGAGGCCATCGGCGTCCGCAATTCGTGCGATACGTGGGCGAGAAACTCTCCCTTCATGTCGTCAAGTTCCTGAAGTTTGCCTCCCATCCAGTTCACCGTATCGACCAAATCCCGCAGTTCACTCGGCGCTTTAATGTCCAACGACGCCTTGAAATTCCCCTGGCCGATTTGCTTGATGTGTCCTTGCAGCTGGCGAAGCGGCCGGAGAATGGTGTAGCTGGCGATTCCGGCAAGTCCCACCCCGAAGAGCAAGGCGACCAGCACGAGTTGTTCCGTCACCGCCTCGGCCTGGGCCGAACTCTCCTGGGAACGTTTTACTCCGGCGCTGATTCCTGATTCATGAAAGTCAATATAATGCTGCAACGTCGTGGTCATCTGATCCATGACCAAGTCTCGACGTCCTTCATAGTCGGAGTTCGCCGCCCCTCCGGTCGGAGGCGCCTGATCGAGTTCGGCATGGAACATTCCCAAGCGTTCCTGCTGAAGTCGCTTGACATGCTCCAGCAATTGCCCGCCCTCCGGCGAGGGCTCCTTCGAGGACAAGGCATCGACCCCTCGTCGAAACTCGTCGACCTCTTCATCGAAATGTTTGAGAAATGTCGCGTCGCGGACAGCCAGGTACTTCTTCTCGCTGTTGAGCTGGACATAGGCGAGGGTCAGCAGGCGCTTTGCCAATTCAATGGCTGGGTAATGTTGGGCGGCCATGTCCGTGCTGAGGGCCGAGAGCTGACGGAGTTGGGAAAGAGCGTAGAAGTTCACGCCCGCCATCACGACGATAATAAGCAGGGACGTGAGAACAATTCGCCAGAATATTGAAAGCCGCACAAGCGATACCCTCGGGTAGACTGGTGGTCCTTGTATAGAAGGATATGGTGTAGGTAAATCCATACACTAATTCCTGGCCGTTCTCAAGGCCTTTGCCGAAGCCTGCACCCCACCCCTCCTTGCCGGCAACTCCAGACATCCAGCGGAACGGGCTTCCAGCCTGATGATCCGGATGGTCGTGTGCTTATTCGTCTCGCCGTAGTTGTGAGGCAAATCGCCGTTGGCGTCGTGAGGAGCCCGAAAGTAATGCAAAGAGGTGGCCACGAAACAGCAAGATGGCCACGGCAAAAGGTGGAGTGAACAGCAAGGTTACGGACCAAGCTACCGATGAAGGGATACCGGCATATTCAAGCCATCCGCCGAGCAAGGCGAAGGGGAGAATGAAAATCTGAGAAAAGTCCAGTCCTGCTCCCCGGCCGACGCTGTTTGAAAGGGCGAAGAATGATCGGAGGCCCGCCGGTGCCAGGAGCATGGGAATCAGCAAGACCATGATCGGAAGGAACCATTCGATCCAGTTTTCCATGACAAAGTCATAGGCGCTCTTGAAAACGTCGAGGGGAGAATCGTGACGACTCAGATAAATGACCTCCGGCACGGGATTCAGCAGTAGAAACATCAGTAGGAGCACGGCGGAGGAGAGAAACGGCCCGTAGGGGTTGTTTTGCATCCCCAGATCAAGCGCCATCAAAGGAACCCAAAGCACGAATCCGACGCCTATGACGTCCCAGAAATATTGGCCGACACTCCCGACCACATCCTTGACCGACAACGGCCGGGCATGGATCACGGCCTGCTCGATCAAGCCGAGCGTCGCCCCGACCAGCAACGCATTGACGGCTCCGAGCAAGAACCCACCGGCCACCCCGAGAAAAGACGCGACCTGCGTCGCCGCGGTCAAAATCGCCACGAAGCCGACGACGGCGGCGACAACGATCCAGCTCCGAAGCAAGGACTGCCACGTCTTCTTCAGGGCCGTCCGGTGCAGTTCGAGAGTCGGGCCAAGCATAGGAGATTTTCCAGGACAATAGCGACGCGGCGCAATTCGGTCAAGCAGAGGGGGCTTGCAAGCCGTTGACTTTCCCCTCCTGGTGATTATGTCGGGTGTTAACGAAACGACCGCCTAGAGAGAAAGAGGAGCGAACTCAATGGATATGAACCGAGCCACCATCAAGCTGCAGGAGGCCCTCCAGACCGCCTCCTCGCACGCCATGAGGCGAAGCCACCAGGGTATGGAAGTTGAGCATCTGCTCCTGGCCCTCCTGGATCAGGAAGGGGGAATCGTTCCGGCCCTATGTGAGCAAGCCGGCACTTCGGTTGCAGCCCTTAAACAGGCGGTGGAACAGGCCTTAACGAAGCTGCCTCAAGTCCAAGGCGCCGGAGGGGGACCTGGTCAGATTCACGTATCAACCCGTCTCGGTCAAGTGTTGACGAAGGCGGAAGACGAACAGCATACGCTCAAGGACGACTATCTCAGCGTCGAACACGTCCTCCTGGCGATGGTGCAGGAAGGAGGCGTGTTCAAGAAGCTCGGGCTGACCAGAGATAGGCTGCTGGCCGCGCTCCAACAGGTGCGGGGCCACCAGCGGGTCACCAGTCAGGATCCAGAAGGCACCTATCAATCGCTCGAAAAATACGGTCGCGATCTCACCAAGCTCGCCGGGCAAGGCAAACTGGATCCCGTGATCGGTCGTGACGACGAAATTCGGCGTGTCATCCAGATTCTATCGCGGCGAACTAAGAACAACCCCGTGCTTATTGGAGAACCCGGCGTCGGAAAGACGGCGATCGTAGAGGGCCTCGCCATTCGAATCGTCAAAGGCGACGTGCCGGAGGGGCTCAAGCATAAACGTGTCGTCGTCCTTGACATGGGAGCCCTGGTGGCAGGCGCCAAGTTCCGTGGCGAATTCGAAGAACGATTAAAAGCCGTCCTGAAGGAAATCCAAGCCTCCCAAGGACAAGTTCTCCTGTTCATCGACGAACTGCACACCGTGGTGGGGGCCGGCGCCGCCGAGGGAGCCATGGATGCCGCGAACCTGCTCAAGCCGATGCTCGCGCGCGGCGAGCTGCATCTGATCGGGGCCACCACGCTGGACGAATATCGCAAGCACATCGAGAAAGATGCCGCGCTTGAGCGGCGTTTCCAAACAGTCCTAGTCGATCAACCGACCGTCGAAGACACGATTTCCATTCTGCGAGGTCTCAAAGAACGGTACGAAGTCCACCATGGGGTTCGGATCAAGGACGGGGCCCTCGTCGCGGCGGCGAAGCTGTCGCACCGCTACATCGCCGACCGTTTCCTGCCGGACAAAGCCATCGACCTCGTCGACGAAGCCGCGGCTCGCCTGCGAACGGAGATCGACAGTCTGCCGGCTGAGTTGGATGAGGTGTCTCGGAAGGTGCTTCAACTGGAAATCGAGCGAGAAGCCCTACGAAAAGAGAAAGACCAGGCAAGCCAGTCCCGTTTGGCGACGCTGGAACAGGAATTGGCCGAGAAACAACGGGATCTTCAGGCTCTCAAGACCCGGTGGGATTCGGAAAAAGCCTCTGTTTCACGGCTTCGCAAAACCAGGGAAGCCATCGAGGAAGTAAAACTGGCGATCGAGAAAGCTGAGCGGGCGTATGACCTGAACAGAGTAGCCGAGCTCCGATACGGGGAACTGCCGCGCCTGGAACGCGAATTGACGATCGAGCAGCAGCAACTCGGAAAGAAGCAGGGAGAGAGCCGACTCCTAAAGGAAGAGGTCGACGAAGACGACATCGCCGCGATTGTCAGCCGCTGGACCGGCATCCCCGTCTCACGCCTAATCGAAGGTGAGATGGAAAAGCTGCTCAAGCTAGAGGACCTGCTCCATCAGAGGGTCGTCGGCCAGCACGAGGCGGTCCGCGCGGTAGCGGATGCCGTGTTGCGCGCCCGTTCGGGCATCAAAGATCCCAACCGTCCGATCGGATCCTTTCTGTTCCTGGGGCCGACCGGAGTCGGAAAAACCGAACTGGCCCGAGCGCTTGCGTCGACCCTTTTCGACGACGAAGGGAACCTGGTTAGGATCGACATGTCGGAGTACATGGAGAAGCACACCGTGGCCCGGCTGATCGGAGCCCCTCCCGGCTACGTCGGGTACGACGAAGGCGGACAGTTGACTGAAGCCGTGCGGCGTCGCCCCTTCTCCGTCATTCTGTTTGATGAGATCGAGAAGGCGCATCACGACGTATTCAACGTCCTGCTCCAAGTGCTCGACGACGGACGATTAACCGACTCCCAAGGGCGGACGGTCGATTTCAAGAACACCGTCCTCATCATGACTTCTAATATCGGAAGTCCGCAGATTCTTGACGCCCAACAAAAGCGGTCCTCTTATGAAGACGTGCGCACGTTGGTGATGGGCGAGCTGCGCCGGCATTTTAGACCGGAGTTCCTGAACCGCGTCGACGAAACCGTTGTGTTCCACCCGCTCGGAAGCGAGCATCTCACCAAGATCGTCGAGATCCAGCTCGAACGGCTCAAGACCAGGCTGGCAGAGCGCCGAATCGCATTAACGATGACGCCCGACGCCTTGCGGCAGTTGGGAGAACGAGGGTACGATCCGGTCTACGGTGCGAGGCCGTTGAAACGGCTCATCCAACAGGAGCTGGAAACGCCTATTGCCAGGCAATTGGTAATGGGCGAATTACGGGACGGAGATACGGCGGCGGTTGATACTAAGGACGGCCGCATCGTGATCGTCCCGTTGGCGGTCTGAGGCGCTGCGTTACCCCAGCTTGACGGGGCCACCCTTGAGGTCTTGAGTTTGGCCGCTTGCCTGCTGCTTGTCGATTTTCCAGTGATGAGGCGACACCTCGACGAGATGGCCCTTCACCGAGTGGAAACCCGCTCTTGAAAACGCCACAACATCGGGAGCTTTCAAGTCGACCTGCAGAACCACGCTCTTCGACTCAGCATGCGTCAAGGTCACGCGCGTGGGAGTCCTAGCCAATTCGTATGCCCGCCGCTCATTGAACATGAGCGTGCTGTCGACCAACTTGGCCAGCATCTTGCCGCTCCCGTCGAACAAGGCAAAATTGACCAGGACGGCTTTCGACGGCTCCTTGATCGCAATCTCGATCTGAGGCACCCCTTCGATCTCGATTGTTCCGTCCGTATTGCGGTATAGATTCGAGCCGATTTCCAAGTCCATATGTTTCCCCCGCTTCAGCCGGAAAATTGACCGGCCCCCTACGATTTCTTAATGCGGTCGAGGATGAGCGCAATGCACCCGCCGAGCAGACCGCCGCCCATGATCGTCGTCATCAACTCCACCAGTTTCAATTCCCACACCGACCCCTGCGCCTGCATCACTTCGCGAATTCCTCCTTGCAGCATGATGACGGCCAACGCCATCGTCGCTCCGATGATGAACCACCAGAGGAAGACTTTGAACGTGGAGATCACGGTCCTTCATGCCTCCAAACGACGGTCCAGGCTTCGGTACTGGATAGCCTCCGCAACGTGCGCCGGTTCGATTCTCTCGCTGCCGGCCAGGTCGGCGATCGTCCGGGCCACTCGAAGAATACGGCCATGGGCTCGAGCCGAGAGCCCGAGCCTCGCCATGGCCTGCTCCAACAAGGTTTCGCCGGAACGGTCGAGACCACAATACCGCTTCAGCTGCCGCGGCTTCAACTGCGCATTTGTCCTGATCCCTTCCAGCCGGTACCGTTCCGATTGCCTGCTCCTGGCATCCAGGACGCGCGCAAGGATCGACGATGAGGACTCCGCGGCGGGGTGCCTGTCGTGAAGTTGCCGAACGGAGACCGGAGGGACTTCGATCTGAATATCGATGCGATCTTGAAGCGGACCGGACAACCTGGCGCGATAGCGCCGAATCTGCTGGGGGGTGCATATACACTCCCGAGACCGGTCGCCGAAATATCCGCAGGGACAGGGATTCATCGCCGCCACGAGCATAAAGCGCGCGGGGTAGCGAAGGGAGCCGCTCACCCTGGTAAGTGTGACATGCCCGTCCTCCAGCGGCTGCCGCAGCCCGTCCAAAACGGGACGGCGGAATTCCGGGGACTCGTCCAGAAAGAGCACCCCATTGTGTGCCAGCGATACTTCGCCCGGCCGCGGAATCGTCCCTCCACCGATGAGTCCCGCATCGGAAATGCTGTGGTGCGGAGCCCGAAAGGGACGAACCGTCATAATCGATTGCTCGGGACGAAGCTGGGCCGCCACGCTATGCACTCTCGTTGTTTCGAGGGCCTCCTCAGGTTCCATCAACGGCAGGATCGTCGGTAGTCTCTTAGCCAACATCGTCTTGCCTGAGCCGGGCGGACCTACCATGAGCACATTGTGCCCCCCGGCCGCGGCGATCTCTAATGCCCGTTTCGCCTGATCCTGGCCCTTTACTTCGCCGTAGTCGTCACTGTCGACCGGACGAGCCGAGAACAATCGCGCTCGATCCATCTGTACCGCTTCCAGGACGACTGTTCCTTTCAAGAACGCCACCGCTTCGGGGAGCGTATGAGCGGCATAGGCCGTCACGCCCTCGACCATCGCCGCTTCTCGCGCGCTCTCCCCTGGAAGCATGAGCCGATAATCCCGCCGGCACGCCATTCCCATAGAGAGAGCTCCCGGCACGGGCCTGACTTGCCCGTCCAACGACAATTCCCCCACAAGGACCAAACGCCTCAGACCTTCTCCAGGTATGACTTCCTCGGCCGCAAGAATCCCGATTGCGATGGCCAAATCCAATCCGGCTCCCTCCTTCTTAATGTCGGCTGGGGCAAGATTGACGGTGATACGCTTCGCCGGAAAATGAAACCCGGTGTTCTTAAGAGCGGAACGAACTCGATCCCGACTCTCCCTCACCGTGGCATCCGGCAGACCGACCACGGAAAATTGCGGCAGACCGCTGGTGATATCGACCTCCACATCGATCAAATGCGCATCAAGACCGACTAATGCCACGCTTGACACCTTCGCCAACATGAGCGCCTCCAGCGAGAACATGAGCACGCCGAATTATAGGAAGGCTTCCTATCTTGAGCAATATGGTCGAAGTGAGAAATTGCGAAATGGTTCCATATTCTCGCAGATCTTGCGCGTAGTGCTCTGGCGCCTGCCGGCTACCTTCTGTATAATCCCGCCATGTTGACTCCACTAGCGTTCTCCTCGCTTGCCCTGCTTGCTGTTTTGATCGATCCAGGCACGCCTGAAGCGGCGATACGCACCGCGTCGGCACCGGTCGGAGCCTCCATGGCGCTCCTCGCCACGTTGCAGGACGCGGGCGTACTGCCGCCCGAAGGGACTCCGGAAGCTAACCGAACCGTCCAAGCGGTGATTCAGTTTCAGTCCGTCTTCATGAAGAGTTCTGATGCGGCGGTGGAGGCGTTCAAGTCTCAAGCGCTCGCAACCAAATGGCCCACGAACGCCCAAGATGTCGATGCACGATTTCGTTCAGGCGGGTGGACGTCCGAAGTGTTGGAAGCCTTCGTCGAGCGGTATGCCGCGCTTCAAGTGGAACAACGGGCCGAGCTCGACGGCGCCTTCGCGGCCGCCAACATGCGCCGAGCCGATTTCGAGCATCTGTCTGATTTGTTCGTTCGAGCTCGAGACCTATTCAACCGCCGAGGGCTGAATATCCACGAGGTCTTTTCCTCCCATCGCAAAACCATGCCCGGCACGGATCGTCCCAAAAGAAAGGAGCAACACAATGGCCACCCGAGCGTATATCTTGATCAAGGTCAAGGCGGGACGGACGAAGGACGTTCTCCAATCTCTTAAGAAGCTGACCGGAGTCGAACAGGCTCACTCCTGCTTCGGCCAGCCGGACATTTTCGTCTTCATTAGCGTTCAGGATGAACGCGCGCTCTCCGACGTGGTCATCTCAAAGATTCATCAGATCGAGGGCGTGGAGGAAACGGATACTCACATCGTCGCAGATAGCTAGTAGGCCGTTGAAAACCCGTTTGAATCCCCGCAACAACACCGACCCCACTGATCACCGAAGGGATCGGAAGGCCCCCCGGGATAATTAGAAATCCTTAGATTTCGTCCGCCCAACTCCGGCCCGCCTCAACCTCGCCTTGCCGCGGTGAAGGCCGCAACCGATTCATGGTGCTTCTCGCCGTTTTACGTTCCGCTACACGCTTGACGAGATAGGTTCACGCGCCTCAAGACGAGGCGAGATCTCAGGCGGCGGACTTTGTACCATCTGCTAATCCGCCGGCATGATGACTTCCCAACGGCCTTCGTTCAAAGCCGATCGATAGCAGGCATCCGCCATTTCGACGGCGCGTACGCCGTCTATGCCGGAAATCGGAGGGGGTTCCCCGGTTCGAATCGCATGGATAAACGCTCGAAGCGTGGCCAGCACCGTGGGCTGGGCCACCACTTCCCACTTTTCCTCAGCACCTTTTTCAATGGAACGAAAAACAGCTCCGTTCACCCAGTCCGCCTGCACCACTGCCTTCGACCCGTGCCACTGCATCTGCCCAAGACGGTGCGATTGCACGCGCGCAATATCGAGGCGGCAGGAGACTCCGCCGTTTGTTTTCAATTCCACCTCGGCCTTTACCTCAGGCACGCCCACCTGACAAGGTTCGATCACGCAACGAACCTTTGAAACCTCATCGCCGGTACAAAACCGCACCAGATCGAAAAGATGGGTCCCAAGTTCCAAAAGGGCGCCCACAGGCACCGCCGCACCTCTTGAAGAATCGACGAGCAAATTCGGCTTGGTTTCAATGTGGCTCCTGAGAACCGCTCGATTCAATGCGCCGATACCTTCTAGGAGTTCTTTCGCCTTGAGTACCGTCGAATCAAAGCGCATCGTCTGGGCGGTCATGAGTATGACCCCTGCACGAACGGCGGCCTCAGCGATGGTACGTGCCTCCCTGCCGGTCAATGCCAGCGGCTTCTCGACCAACATTGGTTTGCGCGCGTTTGCCGCCGCGACGCACACCTCAGGACAGAGCGAGGGAGCGGTCACAACGGCGACGGCGTCAACCAACGGATCGGCCAACATGGCGCGATAATCGCCGTAGACCTTGACGCCGGGGCTCGAAAACCCCTCCCCGGCATTTCGGCGACAAACGGCTGTCAGCCTGGCCTCCGGCAGATCGTGAAGAAGGTATCTGGCATACCGACTTCCGTGCCGCCCTACTCCGACAAGCCCGATCCCGATTCTTTTTCCTGTCGCTATGAAAGACATTCGAACGAGACTGTAATGGCTAATCAGGACCCGGTCAACGGTGCCTCATCGCATTGACAATCCGGTTGACCGATCCCTATAGTACCTTTGAGTCCGCGCATGTAATGCGCGGTTCATGCGAAGGACCTTGAGGGGGGCTCTTGGCTGTGCCGCTGTCTACCACCGCACCTTTCACACTACAACAGATCGGAACCGGTACTTGCCGTTTCCCAAGCGGAGCCGCCATCCCGACGATCACTGATGCCGCCGTCGATCCTTACATCAGGACCCGCGTATCCAAAGATGTGCAGGTCGAGTGTATTCAGTTTTGGCCGCAAGAGAGCGGCGTCTACCCAGGAATTGTCCTTCTGCACGAATGGTGGGGGCTGAATTCTCAAATCAAGGATCTCGGCGCCCGACTGGCGTGCGAAGGCTACGGCGTCATTATTCCCAATCTCTACGCACGCCTTGGGGGAATGGTTACAGCCAACGCGGAAGTAGCGGAAGCCCTCATGTCCAAGCTCAATGAATCCCTGATCCTGCAAGACATCAATTCCTGCTGTGAATACTTGAACACCCGGGACTACATCAAGCGAAATGTCCACGGAGTAGTTGGATTCGGGATGGGAGGCACTTATGCCATCCGTTTCGCTTGCCAACGAAAGCGGCTTCAAGCAGCAGTATCCTATTACGGCCGTATGGTACAGCCGGAGTCCGCATTAAGGGACCTGTTCTGTCCGGTGCTCTATCATCAGGCCGGACATGATAGCTGGGCGCCGCCTGAGCAAGTCGAACGGTTACGGGCCCTTGCCGTTGAGCATAATAAGCGCATTGAGATACGAACATACCCAGATGCGTCCCATGCTTTCTGTAACGAATCTCGCCCGGAGTCCTTCAGCGCTGACGCGGACGCTGAAGCCTGGCACGTCACCGCTTCATTCTTGAAATCATGCCTTCAGAAAACATCCTGAGGGTCGACACGCAAGAGTAGTTCACCCTCCATCAGGACGATACCCGAGCATGAGCACGTTTCTCTGTTCGCGAAGATTTCTCCGTATAGCTTTTTCGATCTTTTGTGGCATGTCGGCTGCGCACCTTTCGTTTCTTGCTCCGCCGGCCACCGCCGAGGCGCCAGGCCAGCAAGGAGTTCCTGACTGGACGCGGGTTATTCAGACGACCCGGGAACGGTTGACGGCCGTCGATTCGGATAGCTCCGCCGCTGCACTGTTCCTCACGGACTTGGGACCCTCTCTTGGCCTAGGCGACGCTGCCGCTACGATCGCGGCGAAAGGTCTGCCCCCAAAACTCGTCAGCGAGCTCGGCGTACCGGAAATCGCGCGCTCTGCCCGGCGGCTGGTCGCGGCCCTGGTGCTTTGGGAGGCGGCTGATAGAGGCCTCAAGCTGCTACGACACCCTCCGGCTCAAGGTGCCGACGCGGCAGCGCTGTCTCCCGCTCAATCCGACTGGCTCAAATCCGCCGGCCTAGACTCCGTCTCTCTGGATGCGTTCCGGTCTCCGGTTGCGACGCCGGAAGCAGCCACGGCCGCAGCTCTGAAGCTGGGGCAGGCGGCCGTTGAGATGAGTCAGCAAGCGGTTCGTGAATGGTGGCATCTGCGAACCTGGAAAGACCGCGTCAGAACCCTAAGAGGCCAGGCGCGCCTCTGCGGGACCTGGCAGTGGGCAGTTCACAACCACCAGCAGCATCATCATGAACAAAAGCTCTCTCTGATTTTCCCGCCCCCAGGAAAAGAGGGAACAGGTATCCTCGGGCTCAGCGAAGTCATCGTATTGGGGGACGTCGTCTATCTTCGCTGGGAAGTGGACGGCCGGACGCAGGAGGACAGCCTCCTATTCACCAAAGAAGCTCAGCGACTCGAAGGCACCTTCGTCAATTCGCAAGGCGGCTGGGGCTCCATCAGCGGGAAACGAACCGCTACCTGCACTCCGTAGGTTTTGTTTCTTTATGGCTCGCGGGCTCTTTCATCCCGCATCACCCGCCAGGTTCGCCAAGCGAGAACGCCCCACCCAGCCAGGAAAGCAGTACCCCCGATCGGGGTAACCACGCCCAGCCAGCGAGCCCTGGTCAGCGAAAGACCGTAAAGGCTCCCGCAGAAGAGGACGATACCGGCTACAAACAACCATCCTGCGGTCGCGAAGCCGGATCGCGGGTTCTGCACAATCGCCCAAGATACTATACAAAGCCCTAGAGCGTGATACATTTGGTAGCGAGTCGAGATTTCGAACACCGTAAGCATGGATTCCTCAAGGAGGCCCTTGAGCAGATGGGCGCCGAACGCCCCTGCAGCAACGGCCGCACCTGCGCATATGCTCCCTAACAGAAAAAACCATTCCGTCGTCGTTCGTTCCGTCAAGAGTATCCTCCTCTCGTTTGATCCCAGGCTTCCGTCGATTCGTGGAGCCAGGCACGGCTCCCGCCCTGCGGGAAGGTGATGCAACCATGTCGATCGAGTGTCCCCGCTGTCTGCTGAACAATCCTGATTCTTCTTACACCTGCGAATGTGGATTCGATCTCACTTCATTGCTGCAAAAACGGACACCCGTTTCGGGAAAGCCCCTCCGCAGCCCGGAGCACACTGTCCGTGAAGCCGGCATGTCTAAGGAGGGATTCGCCCTCGGGACCGTCGTCATATGGACGCTGCTGACGTTCGGGGAATGGCTGCGGATGAAGGCGGAGCTCTCGACAAGAAAACCGCTGAGCCTGATTGCGGACAGCGTGCTGCTTAGCCTGACGGACATGGCCGGCGCCCTCATTATCGGCGCGCTTGGGTGGATGGTGGTCTGGATCATCCTCTCCTACGAGGGCCGGCGTTTTCGCCCCTGCCCGAAACGAACGACGTTGGGGGTCACCGTCGTCTCAGCCGGGTTGCTCTTTCTGAGTCGGTGGATCGCGCCCGGGATTCAAACTCAGCACGTCGTCTTCGGCGTCGTCATCCTGGCTGTAGCCGTTTTCGCATATTACGCAGGCTCACGCCAATGGCTCGGACGCTGGTAACGCCGGTGCCTTGAGCCCGTCCTTCTTCTCCTAAAAGTTTCTGCGGACCTCCTTCCATTGCTTGGCGATCTTCGCCTTCTTGAGCTGATCGCCCTTGGGCGGTTCCGGCACCATGACGGCTTCCAGACGCCGCTCAAGGAAGGTTTCCGCAAACTGCCTGCTACGACCGACGCCGGTCTTCAGTCCCGACCAGCCGATCGCTCTGAGTTGATCCAGCTTGGAGCCGAACGCTCCCGCCGTAGGAGGGACAACGAGGATGAATCCTGGAGGAAATCGATGCGCCGCCAGCCACTGTCGAGCTGTCGTACTGACTTCAAACTCGTCGAAAGCGGGATCGGGAGCCGAAACCACATATAATAGATGATAGTAGAACAGCGTGAGTTTCCCGAGTTCATCCGCTGCGTCGACGGCAGGCTCGTCGGCCGTCACATCCTTTTTCAGTGCTCCAAATTCAACCGCTAAAACCGGGTTCCGGTATTCCCATGCTGCGACCGTCGCTCTTCCCTCAGCCGTCACGCGCGCAGACGCTGCCGTCCGGACGGTCAAGGACGAGGCCCCTTTGGCCTTCGGCGTGACGTGGAATTCCGCCAAGCCTTTCGCATCCGTGACGGCCCGTTCGACGACTCTTCCCTCCGAGAGCAGTTGAAGAGGTTCGCCGGAAACGGGAATGGCCTTCCCTTTGTCATCGGCACGTTCAAACTTGACTTTGACGGTCGCCTCTTGATTCGGAACTACAAGCGCGTCGAGCGCCAGAAGGCTTATTGGAGTTTTGTCTTGAGCCTGCGCCGACACGGAGAATATCAACAGGACCAGGGCGGATCCCGTGGTGCGTTGGAACAAGGACGTCATTCTGACCGAGGCGTTAGGATTTCAGCGCTGTGAGGACTTCATCGGCATGGCCGTCGACTTTCACTTTTCTGAAAACGGCTTTGAGATTGCCGGACGGATCGATGACGAAGGTGCTGCGTTCGATACCCCAGTATTTCTTCCCGTACATATTTTTCTCTTTATAGACCCCATATGCCTTGGAAATCGCAGCGTCTTCGTCACTGAGCAGGGGAAAAGGCAGCCCGTATTTCTTGACGAACTTCTGGTGGGAGTCTTTCCCATCCAGACTGACGCCGATGATCACGCCACCCGCCCGGACGATCTGCGCCTCTACGTCGCGAAAATCGCACGACTCCTTGGTGCAACCAGGCGTGTCGTCTTTTGGATAGAAATAAAGGACAATCTGCTTGCCCTTGAACTGTTTAAAGCTCACTGTCTTGCCGTGCTGGTCCGGCAAAGATACCTCGGGAGCTTTGTCGCCGACCTTCAGTTCTTTCCCCATGATGTACCCCGCAAGTTCGCGCAGAAGTGGTCCGATTGTTTGTCCCGTAGCATCGTCACGGTGTGCGCCCTCCGATCCCGCGTCGATTCGGATTTTGAGGCGCCGCCACCTTAGGTTTGTTCTCTGGTTCAGGATTATTGTAAGGCGAGAGCGGGGGAGAGTCCCAGATCACTTTATCCCCGGGCGCGAGGTTCGCCGCTTCGATGAAATGGCGCCGGGCCTGCTCGCTGTCCCCCAAGGCATTAAGCGCCAGCGCATAATTGTAGTGAGCCGGTCCTGAATCCGGAGCCGCGGCGACTGCCTGCGAGAAGAGGGCTTTTGCCTCTTCATACTGCCTGCCCCGATAAGCCTGTGTTCCTTGTTCGTTCAGCGTAATCGCTTGAGGCTTCACTCCGGACTCCAGAGGAAGGGGGGCCAACGGCTTGGCCTTATCTTTGGAACAGCCTATGGGCAGGACCAAGAGGATCACGGCTCCGACCATCACATGGCATTTCAGTACGCCCGGCATTTCGTCAGACCTTCGAATGCTTCCGCGTTTCTTCTTCGAACGTTCTCCGGTACAAGACCTCCCACTCAGGGCTTCCCTCAACGATGCCCCGGGAATATGACGCCAACCTAGTCCTCACCTTGCGGTCAATTTCCTCTTCCTGCCTCAATTCGGAAGCCAATACGCGCTTGATGTCCTTCAAGAGACGTCCATCTTCGCTCTTAACCGTTACAAGCGGACTCGCCTTTACGGCCTGGAGAATGACATGCGAAAGGTGGCTCACTTTGTCTTCGCTCAGCATGCTCATCCGTCCTGCCGGAACCGTCCGATCTAGAGTATTATGCCCCGCTCACGCACCAACTTGCTTTTCAGCATGGTGAACATTTTTTGATAATCGACGTTTCCTCGTTCGATCTCCTGCTCATGCGATTTAAGCATCTGGCGCACTTCGGCATTGAGCCTGTCTTCGATCGACAACTCTTCGGTGACCACGTGGCCTAACGAATCCACGAACTCTTTATGGGTGCCCGCCAGGGCCACGTGGCCTTCGTGTTCCAATCGAACGGCCAGCGACTCCGCGATATGGCGAATCCGCTCCTTGGAAAGCCTCACGGCTCAGGCCCTCTCGACACGGATCGTCGGAACTTCCATTACACGTTTGAATGCCGTTGCATCGCCGAGAATGCGTCCGACAACGTTGACGCGATCAGCCGGAACCGGATCCGGTCCCATACTCATCGGCGTCCGTCCGAAAAAGATGGCCAACACCTGGCCGGCTCCCCAAAACGCCACATCACCTACCTTGACCTGGTTGGTGGCCGTTTCCCGGTAGTCTTTCACCCCGCTGAGTTTGAAGTAGAACTCCTCTCCCCACGTATTGACGGGGACCTCCACCGGCAACGCGGCATACACTTCCTGGGCCGTCCGCGTCCCCTTCAATTCGGCATCAACCTGCACCGATCCGATAGTTATACGAATTTTTTTGGGCGACTCGCTCATATAGTCTCGTGCAACTCCATGCGGGAACGAACACGAAAACCCGCATGTATAGCGGACTCTAGCTTGTTTATTGAGTGAAATCAAGGCTACAATCCTGCCCGCCATGCTCACATCTACCTTCGTGCTGCTGCAAGGTGTCGGACCTGCGACGGAACGGCGCTTGTGGCAGGAAGGCGTCACCGACTGGAGGACATTTCTGAGCCGACCGGCCATCCCCACTGTTTCCGCGACGAGGAAGTCTTGGTACGATCGAGCCCTTGAAGCCGCTGCCACTGCTCTCGAAAAAGGAGACGCCTCACATTTTACCGACTGCCTCAAGAGTCGAGATCACTGGCGGCTATGGCGGACCTTTCGCCACCGGACCCTCTATCTCGACATTGAAACGACGGGCATGTCAGCGCGCGAAAGTCAGGTCACTGTGGTGGGATTATTTCGTAACGGAAAGATGGTCAGTCTCGTACGTGGGGAGAGTCTTTCCGAACACCGGCTGCAGGCCGAACTCGAACAGACGGATCTATTGGTCACGTTTTTCGGCAGCGGCTTCGACATTCCTTTCCTACAGAGGAGCTACCCTCGACTGGACTTCAAGAAGCCGCACTTCGATCTCTGTTTCGCCGCGAGAAGGCTGGGACTGCAAGGAGGTCTTAAAACCGTCGAGAATGTTCTCGATATCCGCCGGGACTCCGCCCTTCATGGAATGGACGGATGGGACGCAATACGACTCTGGCGGCAGTGGCGCGAGGGGGACACGGACGCTCTTGATCTCCTCTTGCGATACAACGCGGCAGACACCGTCAACCTGGAGCCCCTCGCAGAGCTGTTGTATGAACGCATGGTCGCCCAATACGGACCGCCTTCGGTCGGGGCTTGCGTGGCAAGCGTATGAGGGAATCCTCTGAACCCGAACGGGATTCCTCCATGGTCTGGCGAGGTTTTGGAAGGAGTGAAACCGGTCTTGTCCGCCCCACAAACCAGGATAGACTCGCTGTATTGAACGAATATCGACTGTGGATCGTCGCCGATGGGATGGGCGGCCATCCGGCGGGCGAGCTCGCCGCTTCGATAGCTGTCGATACCGTAACGCGTGGAGTCACTCGACAGGACTCTTGGAATGAGTCCTGTGCCCCAAATCACGCCGCCAATTTGCAAGAATGGCTCAGAACCGCGGATCGTGCCATTAGGGAGCGCTCCGGCGCTGACCAGGCTGTCTACGGGATGGGCACCACGATTGTCGCGGCGCTGATTTCTTCAACTCCCTCTCCCATCGCCCATATCGCCCATGTTGGGGACAGCCGCGCGTATCTGTATCGGGACGGTAATCTTACGCAGGTGACCCGAGACCATACCCTCGTTGAAAAATACCTCACGAGCGGATTGATCGATGCGGCTGCAGCCAAGAACCATCCCAAAAAGCATGTGTTGGTGCAGGCCCTTGGAATGGAAGGAGCCCCGATTGTGGATTGTGCCTCTGTGCCTCTACGGCATGAGGACCTGCTGATGCTCTGTAGCGACGGCCTAAACAAGATGCTGGAGGACGATGACATCTCAAAGATACTCTCCGCGACTACCGGCGACCCAGCGAAGGCCTGCCACGATCTTGTTGAGGAATCGCTACGCCGAGGCGGAGAAGATAACATCACGGTCATTGTTTGCGCCGCTTCCATCAATACATCCAAGTGATAGCCATTGACAACGTGGCACGCCCCATGTAGCCTGGCACTCCAGCCCGCATTATTCACGAGGATTTGTGACAAAAGCACCAAGACGCCTGGCGAGGCGGGTGTAGGGGGTGTCTTGTGGCTGAAGCGTGCTTGACACAGTACGTTGAGGCCAGCGAGGGGCGAGCACGCCCGCTCGTATGCTGCTACGCCTTGTGCCGGCTTGTGCAGCGGCCTATCGGCGGTTGCAGTGGATGCTATCGTGAATAATGCGGGTAAGCCGCACCTCCCCACGAAATCATTTTTTATCTGATCGAGAAACCGGAGATCAATGATGTCTCGGGTAACCTATCTTGTTCTTGTGCCTTACCTCCCCTTCGTTCTCACCTTGCTCGCAGGGAGTCCCGACATCGGCATAGCGGCCGAGGATAACAGTGCGGAGGCGGCGGTCCGGGCGCTCATCCGAGCCAACGCCGAAAAGGACATTGCCGCGCTCTCGAAGCTCATGGCCCACGATGCCGATATTACCAGCTACACAATTGGCGGCAGAAAGTACATCGGTTGGCCCGCCCTCGAACGAGACATGCAGGAGGAGTTCAATTCCGCAGCCATCATTGAGATTCCCATTAGAGAACTGAAGGTCTGGACGAAAGGCGATCTGGCCTGGTACGCCATGGAAGTCGATTACATCCGCACGGTGGTTCAGAACGGCGACCGCCAACGAGCCTTGCTTCCTCTCCGGGAGACAGGCGTGCTGGAACGCCGAGACGGACATTGGGTGCTCCATTCATGGCACGAATCCTTTCGTAATGCGGGGGGAGCGATTACGTTGGGCGATCAGCCTCCAAACCACCCACCGACGCCCGCGGCGCCCGTCGCACTGGCCTCCCCCGATCTAAGCGGCGAATGGGAGATTCTGGAAGTAGAAGACGATAAGCGCTATAAGGCAAGCTTGGATCAGACCGGTAACGGTCCCTATACCCAGCATGGAGGCCGGTTTACCACTACCAAGTACGTAGACAGACTCTGGCAAGGCACTTGGGTTCAGCCGGGAAACGACCGAGAAGGAGGCTTTGAGCTGTTGCTCTCCGAGGACGGCAAGGAAGCCAAGGGGGTTTGGTGGTACACCAGAGTCGGTACCCATAAGAACATTCCGCCGCGCGAGCACGGAGGCACGTATCAATGGAAACGCATCACGCCGGTGCCTTCCGCCAGCCGATGAACAGCACCGATTTCAAACGCGCGAATGGAGTCGGCCATTGCTCCATCCAACTCAGCAAATAGATATCTTCCCACATAACGGAGGAACCATGCTTTGGATTCTCACTCTCGCATCCATCCTGCTCTGGACCGCGCCCGCCCTGGCAGACGGCGGACACAGCCACCATGCGGTACCGACCCTCAAGAATCAAACCACCACCGTCGTTACGATCAAGGACGACACGGTCACCTTGACTTTCGGGCCCATCGACCTCCCCTCGTCACATGAGGGGGACTTGGCGGCATCCATGCCGAAGCATGTCTTTCAACTTCCAAAAGACATGTACATGACGGGATACAAATCCGCGGTGTTCACAAAGGATGGAAAACCGCTTCCGAAGAATTTCCTGCACCATATCCTTATGTTGAACAACGATAAGCCCAGTGTCTCCTGTCCAGGAGAACCGCTCTTTTTCGGCGGGGCCGGCCTTGAATTAACGGAAGCCGTCTTCCCGAAGGGGTACGGAGTGAAACTGGGGAAAGGCGAGCACCTGATGTCGGTCGTCGCCTTCTATCACAAGGCACCCCCGACAAAGGATGTTATGGCCAGTTTCACCATGTACATCGCCCCGGAGGGCAGTCCAGTGAAAGAAATGGACGTCTATCAAGTCGGCGTAAACGTGGTGTGTTATAGCAAATTCGGCGAAAGGGGGCCCGACCAGACAGACGAAGGCATCGAAATCAAACCCGGCGTACAGGTGCACACCGCTCCCTTGAAGTTTCGGATGGACGGTTGTGTCAAATTTGCCTATCCACACGGCCACGACGAGTTACTGCTGATTGCGTTGGAGAACAAAACGAGGAAGAAGACATTGCTCCGCACGGTTCCCGACGTCGCGATGGACGGTACATTCTTGGAGTTTCAACCGCACCAGGTCTACAAAGATGGGCTGGGTTTCCCGGTCATGAGAGACGAAGATTATGAAATGGTGATGGTTCACCACCATCCCCTCCATAAAGAAGAGCTTCAGCATGGGATGGGAAACTACTTGCTATACATGACACCCGGAGGGTGCCCGACGAAAAGCGCAGCCTTGACAGACTGAGCCGCCACAGCTGCGTTTTCTCGCGACCTCGGCTCTTGCCATTTCTCACAGAAATCCGTTGTTGCAATCGCGCGCCGGCGAGCACAATCTTCATCGTTCTTTTTTGTCCTCGACTCCATTTTTGAACCCACCTCCCCCTACGAAAGTAGGAGCGTGATTCGACGGTTGCAGGCTGGGCTTCCTTCCACGGCCTGTGTTATTCAAGTACCCGTCAGTGACCCCATCAGCCGCACCCTCGTGTGATCAGTAAACTGGTCTGTCTTGGACCACGGCTGTACGCACAGTGGGATAATTCTGGCCTTCGAGGAGACCCGAGCAGGCCGAGTAACACGCGATGTCGCAGCGAATTCCGCCTTCCATTCTGATCGTCAACGAACACGCCGAAGAGACAAAGCTGGCCACAATCGGGTTGCGGGGGTTTTTCCCTGACTGCAGAATCGACGTGGCTTTCTCTGCCGAGGACGCCCGAGCGCTGTCATCCTCTCAGAGCCAGCAATGGGCTATTATTCTCATCGATGAAGGTTGCCTCTCGGGCGCCAACCAGACATTGATCGAAGACTTGAAGCGAAACTCGCTGCACGCGGCCGTGCTACTGCTCAGCGACAGATCCGATTCGAGTTCCGCCATACGCGCGCTACAAGCCGGCGCAGATTACTACCTGGCCAAAGGATCAGGGGCATTCCTGACCGAGCTCCTATTCTGTTCACGTGAAGCGCTGGACACGCGCGCGCTCCGGATCGCCGCAGAACGATCACATGCGCGTTACAGCCAATTGATCGAGACCTTCGACGGCGTTCTCTACGAACTGGACCACGAAGGCCGTTTCATGACCGTTAGCCCAACGATTGAGTCCTTCCTTGGATTCACCCCGGCCGAGTGTATCGGCCAGCCGTACACGATTCTCTTCTCACGGGAGATGCTCGCCGAAGCCGCGTTTCGTTTTAACGAGCGGCGGTCCGGGGCGCGAAGCGCCAGAAACCTTCCGCTCGTTTTCCATCGAAAACTAGAAACTCAAGTCGCGGGCGCCGTCGCCAGAGGAGAAGTGAGCGCGAGAGGCCTCTACGACTCGCACCGGCGCTATCTCGGGACCGTGGGCTTCATCAGAGACAGGGCCACGGCACGTCCTCCGGCAGACATCTCAGATCTCTCGGAAGAACAGTTCCCACAAAGGAAAGAGCTCCTTGAATTCGCAGAGCGCGTCGGGAGTCTTGCTCAATCGATGCATGCCCCATTGTCGAGCGTCCAAACTGAAGCGCGACAATTGCTGGATGCCTTGCGTCAACTGCATCTGGAGGATCGGCTGCAAGAGTTCATCGACCGAACTTCTGACGCTGCCGAAGCAGGTCGGCGCGTCATTCTAAGCATCAATGCCCTGGCCGAATCAGGCGCCCACGAAACCATCAACGAGTTGATCCGGGAAGCCGCCGGATCCTTAGTCCAGCAGGGAGCCGAATGGTCCCACCCAGACCTAGTATTCGCCGCAACTCTCCCGCCTTATTCCGGCGACCGGCCTAAAGCGATTGAGTTCTTCCGACGATTGCTTTCCTACGGCGCTTACCTCCTCGCTGTCGCCGGCAGATCACATCGATTAGTGATCAAGACCTCACCTGTAGGCCTGGCCGGAACCGAGGACCGTCCACTTCTCTTTCCCCTGGGTCCCGCGGAGGAAATTGACGTGGAGATCGGGGAGTCTCGGGAGAGTCTTGTAGCGGTAACTCCCCAGAAAGCTGACGACGATGCGGCCGACTTGGTTGAATTGTACCGCCTCGTTCATCTGCTGGACGGAACCCTTGATATCTCAGCTCCTGCCTCAGGTCCGATTCGTTTGCTCGCGAGACTTCCCACACGCGCATTACGTAAGGTGGAGCCGCAGCGGGACCGTCCCTCAGAACACGAGCCGTCTCCCCAGGTCGCCCACACAATTCCCGCTGCGCAGGCTTCTTCGCCAAGCGACCTGAAACAGGGTGTATCCCTGGAACGGCGGACCTATCCGAGGATTCCCGCCACACTGCCGGTCCGTCTAACCTTGGATTCCACGAACTGGGATGGAACGGCCTCCAATCTGTCTACCGGGGGGGCCTGCATCACCGTCCCATCCAATTTCCCCGCGCTCAACAGGCAAGATGCCTTCGTCGTTCTGGAAACAGCGGTGGGCGCACTCGAGATCAACGGCATCGCCTACTCGCGCCCTGCAGAGAAAAACAGCGCTCACCCAGACCGTTCCTTCGCCTGCCTGATTGTAGAATTCAGACAACCTTCTGCAAGCGAAGCCGCGATACTCGCGTCGATGCTGGACGCCATACGCGAACAGTCCGTCGCTTTCTCGCTCAATATTCGTCTCACCTCACAGTCAACGACCGGCTCCCTCGAAGATTCTTCAATCCGCATGGATCCCGAAACCGACGACCGCCGAGAATCCATCCGCACACCCCTGTCTTTACCGATCCGCTTGGAATGCGCCCGAGCTGGGAGCGAGGAAGTTAGGCTGATGGCCAGAGCCGTGAATATTTCCAGGGGCGGCGCCTGTTTGATCGTCAAAGCATCGCGTGATCAGGTAGTCGGGGTGGTGGCCGTTCACTTCGCCCCCGCCCAATCCTCAGCCCATCCCGGTCCGCACGAGCCCGGAACGCCGGATTCTTCGTTAACAGCTGAGGTGCGGTGGGTCAAGCCGGACCCGACTGCTCCAAGCGAGTTTCGTGTCGAGGAATCAACTACCGCCTTACGAATCGGTATCCGATTCTCCTCCCTCACTCCCTTTGCCGAGCGCGAACTGATACAGCTCGTGCGCCAGCACTTGAGTTCCATAAGCCCCCAGCCTCCCCCGGATGACAAGCCGTACGTCGTCAGTGTTCAACGCGAATGTCGGAACCATCGAGGCCAGGCCATCGCGATGATGGACGATCATCTTAGCCAGGCGACCGCGGCGGAAATGCCGATTCTGATTCTTGCACCGGGTTTTGGGCAAACCGCATCGGACTACGCGGCCTTTGCCAAGTTTGCAGCCCACCATCGTTTCCGGGTCTTACGGTATGACCACACCAATCATGTGGGATTGAGCGACGGCGAGCTTCAAAACACGACAGTCCGTGGGATGCAGAACGATCTGGCCAAGGTGGTCGAGTTTGTCCGACATACGTGGCCCTCCGCCCCCGTCGTTGCAGTCGCCACCGACCTCTCTGCACGCGCCGCGCTAAAGATGGCGGCTCATTCGCGTCCATTCGACCTCCTTTTCTTGGTCAATCCGGTCCTAGACGTAAGCGCTCAGTTGATGAGCGCCCATGGACACGACCTTCTTTCGGATTATCAATACGGGCTGAGACGTGGCATTGCGAATCTGTTCGGCCTCAACGTCAACATTGATCAATTTGTAAGCGACTTGATTGCGGGTCGGATGACGAATCTCTCCTCCTCCCTTGAAGATATTCGGCTTCTCAGGACGTCACTCTGCATAGTAGCAAGCCCTCTCCGGGAGGCAAACCCCCTTGCGCCGGCGAATCTCCCTCATGCGGTGATGACGGCCCTGGACCCCAATACGAGAGTACTAAGTCTGCCCACTCCCCTGTCCATCCATGACTTTACATCCGCTCAACCGCACTATGCATCGTTCCGCCAGATTCTGGAACATACGGCTTCTCAACTTACCATCCAGCCCCTCGGCACAGATCCTCCTTCCTCCTCAATCGAGTCGATTAAGCAACGGCGATTGGAGCGAGAATACTTGCGGCTCCATCGCAACGTTTCGCGGATCAGCCGCGACGCCCTGGCAATCGGATTTTCCCAACAACTCCCCAGTCTGGCTAATGTGCACGTCTATCGAAAGTTACTTGACGACCTCTACGCGTTCCTTAGCCCTCTCCCAGAGGGTATAGAGATCCTCGATACCGGAATCGGGCAAAGTGAGTTGTCCCGCGCCCTCTTGGTCAATCATACGTACCGGACACGGCAGCGAGGTTTGCCCTTAACTCATCCCCCGTTGTTGATAGGGCTCCGAAGCTCAAGCGAGGTGATCCAGCGGGCCAGGCAGGAGCTTCTCGCGTTGCAGCGAGAACTGGTAAGCGGGACCGGCGGTGTCGCCACCATTTCCTCACTGACACTCGGCTGGGTTCAGGGGAATTGGAGCACACCGTTGCCGATCCAAGCCGCGTCAATTCATCGACTCGTTTCAAATCTGGCCCTCTCCTTCGTGGTTTCTCCGCGGGACACCGTCTTCGAGTGGTATGGTGTGCTTCGACCAGGCGGTCGAGCGGTTTTTACGGTGCTCCATCCGCTCTCCGACCTCTCTCAGCCATACCGAAGACACCTTCGGTTGGCAAATCAGGATGAATTCGGCATGCAAGCCCAACAAGTCCTCCACTACATGGGTCGTCTACGTGAGGCAATCTGTCACGGTATAGTCCATGTGTTTGATCAGGCATCCCTGACCGCCCTTTTGCGCCAACTCCCTCATGCATCGTTCCGTGTTACACCCGTACTTAACGGACAGGTCCTCGCAGTCGCAATCGAGAAAGCACAAATCCTCTAGCTCCTGTCTATCGCGAGGTGTATACTGCCTGCGTACATCTTTGAACACCGTGACCTGCTTCCTTCTGTTCCAAACAATACGTTCCTGAGTGCTTCTAGCGAAGCTACTGCCTCCTGACCTTATGAGAGACGACCCCCGCACCATGTTGAGCCCTACTTCGTCTTCCGACCTTCTTGATATCGTGGCCAAGTTCTCTCTTGAACTTGGTTCTCTGACGGACCTCGAACCCCTCGGAGCTCTCGCTATTCAGGAGCTCTGCAGGGCGAGTGGATCTGCTCATGGGGCGCTCTATGTCTTGGATAAGGAACACGATCGCTACCGCCGGGGTGGTGCAGTCGGACCGGCTGCCGAAACCACATTTCCCATGACCCTACCGTTGAATCATCCTCTTGTTCCCCTTGAGGTTACAAGCCGAAATGACGTGGGGCATTCCCGTTTGCCCCACGCCCTGCGGCAAGGGGATGCCGACATTTCGTTCAAGCAAGCGCTGGCTCTGGTCGGAGCAGATCAGCTCTGGCCTCATGCCAGTCGAGGTCGCATCATCGCCTTCTCCCTGCTCGGACCGGGTCGTGCTCCTGAACACGACCCGGCCTCTGTTCGGTCTCTCCTGACAGCCCTTGTACAGACTGCAACTAACGCTATCGATACCTTGCTGGCTTATGAAGATCTCCACCGATCCCACCTCCTGATGAAGCGAACCGACCGCCTCAAATCGCTCGAAACCATTGCGGGCGGCTTCGCGCATGAGATTCGCAATCCACTGACGTCGATCAAGACCTTTATACAGTTAGCCCCTGAACGGAAGGATGACCCTGATTTTATTAGAGAATTCAGTCGGATCGTGCTTGATGATGTGTTTCGCATTGAGCGATTGATCTCAGAAATCCTGGACTATGCGCGGTACATGGAACCAAAGCTGACGGAGGAAGACATCAACGATATCGTCTCCTCCTGCCTTTACTTCATAGACGTCAAGGCGGATAGCCGTGGGATCAAGATCGAAAAAGAGTTGGCGCAGAACCTGCCTCGTGTCATGCTGGATCGTCAACAGATCAAGCAAGTGTTCCTGAACCTTTTTCTCAACGCGCTCGACGCAATGGCGGAGAAGGGGGGCACCCTTCGGGTCCGCACGAGATCCGTGGCGAAGGGCGACGGACGGTCATGGGTGCAGATCGAGACCGAAGACACAGGTGAAGGCATTCGAGAGGCCAATCTCGACCACATCTTCGACCCCTTTTTTACGACCAAGCATGAGAGCGGAGAACACGAAGGGACCGGACTGGGGCTGACGATCGTGCACCAGATCATCCAAGAGCATCACGGTGAGATTGCCGTACAGAGCACGTTGGGAAAAGGAACGACGTTCCTCGTTAACTTACCCGCCCTTCAAGCATAACCATTATCAAGCGGAGTGGCTGACGACGTGAAAAAACGGATATTGTTGATCGACGACGAATCGCGCATCAGAGCATCGCTGAAAGCAGTGCTTGAGCCGGCCTATGAGACGATTCAGGCGGCGGACGCGCAGGAAGGGCTCGACCTCTTCCATAAAGAAGCCCCCCACCTCGTACTGCTCGACGTCATTCTCCCAGGAACCGACGGCCTCTCGGTCCTTCAAACTCTGCGATCAGAAGAACGCCCTGCCCCGGTCATCATGCTGACGGGAACCAAGTCGGTCAAAACCGCCGTCGACGCTATGAAACTCGGAGCGGCCGACTACCTGTCGAAACCGTTTGATGTGGAGGAACTTCGCATCGTCGTGGACCGGGCGCTCAATTCCCAGGAGCTGGAGCGGGAGGTCAAGAATCTCCGCGCGCAAGTCACTCAACGCTACGCATTCCATAATTTGATCGGCAAAAGCCGCCCAATGCAGGAGATCTACGGCAAGATCGAACAGGTAGCGGACAGCCGCACCACGGTCCTCATCACAGGCGAAAGTGGAACTGGCAAGGAATTGGTCGCCAAGGCCCTGCATTACAACAGCTCAAGACGAGATCGTCCGTTCGTCGCGTTGAACTGCGCCGCGCTACCTGAAACGTTGATCGAGAGCGAGTTATTCGGCCATGAAAAGGGCTCCTTTACGGACGCGACAGCGCGACGGGTGGGCCAGTTCGAATTAGCGAACTCCGGTACATTGTTTCTCGACGAGATTGGAGACTTGAGCCCGATGACCCAGGCCAAGCTGCTCCGCGTCCTCCAGGAACGTGAGTTCACAAGAATCGGCGGTGTCCAGGCCATCAAGGTGGATGTCCGCATCGTCGCCGCAACCAACAAGAATCTTGAAGAACTTGTGCGCAAAGGCCAGTTCCGCGAAGATCTCTATTACCGCATCAATGTGATCGCGCTCTACCTCCCACCCCTCCGTGAGCGCGGGGAAGACATTCCGCTTCTGGCCAAACATTTTCTCTCCAAACGAATCGAAGAGGACGGACGTCCACAGCAGGAATTCTCCAAAGAGGCCGTCGACCTCTTAACCCGGTATCCCTGGCCCGGCAACGTGCGTGAAATGGAGAACATCATCGAACAGGCGTTCATTTGGTCGAAAGGATCCGATACCGTGACCCCCGAGCATCTTCCAACGATCCTTCGCAACGACAGCCGGTCCTCCTCGCTCCGAGACGATACTCTGGCCGGCCGTCTTTCGCTCGAAAAGGCCGTGATGGAATTTGAGCGAGAGATCATTCTCGACGCGCTGAAAAAGAACAACTACGTGCAGACCCATGCCGCCAATCAACTTGGCATCAGCCGGCGTATGCTGAAGTACCGCATGGATACGCTCGGTATCGGTCGCCCCGACAACGAAATCACTCAAGAGCCGGAACCACTGGCGCAAGAATCCCACAATCCCTCCACGTAACTGCGTGATTTTTGCCGCAACCGAGATGATTTGCCCCAGGCGTAATACGTAGTTTTTCCTTCGTGATTACTACATATAGTTGATGGCCATGGTGGGCATACTTCTGATTGAGTCGATTGCTCTAAATAGCTGAAAAGGAACGAGATTTGCTTGACATCACGGAGAAACCTGGGACAATGCAGGCATGATGAGTTCAGCAACCACTCACGAGTCCGGCCAGTCGACTGAAACAAAGCCCACTGTGCTTGTCATAGATGATGAGGCCGGACCTCGGGATGCTTTGAAGGTCATCCTGCGGCCGTTCTTCAATATCCAGGCTGCCGAATCCGCTCGTGCTGCGATCGATGTACTAAACTCGCACCGCATTGACCTTATCACCCTCGACCAAAAGCTTCCGGATCGGCAGGGGATTGATCTCCTGCAGGAAATTAAGCACGATCATTCAGATATCGAAGTCATTATCATCACCGGATACGGAAGCCTCAAGTCCGCCATGGAAGGCATCCGGCATGGCGCGGCAGGCTATCTCCTCAAACCGTTCAATGTGACGGAACTGGTCACGCTGGTCAATCAAACGCTGGACAAGAAGCGACGGCTGGACTATCTGCGGACTTTCATCAAGGCATCCTCTGATCGATGGGAATCGGAGGTCGACTGCCGGGAAGCATGGAACAGTCTCCGTACAAGCTATGCGGTCATCGGCGGGACGGCGGGGAATTCCCAGGCTCCCGTTGGAGAGCCTCAGGATCTTCTTCCTCTTCTCTCAGATCTGCTCGAGGCCAAGGACAGGCAGCTATTGAACCACTGCAGCCGGGTCAGCTTTTACGCTACCCTGTTGGCGAACCGGACGGATCTTTCCGAAAGCGAGCAGAAATCCCTTGCCCTTGGAGCGTTTCTGCATGATATCGGAAAGATCGGAATTGAATCCTACCATTTTGCAGACGACGCCATCGCTCTCACCGGAGAGTCCAACGAGAACAAGAGACACCCGGAATTAGGCGCTAAAATCATCGCGCCGCTCAGACTTTCTGCGGAGATCGGCCAGATTATCGGATACCATCACGAACGGTGGGACGGCTCGGGCTATCCCCTTGGACTGCAAGGAGAAGGCATCCCTCGCCTAGCAAGAATCGTGAGCCTCGCGCAGACATTCGATCACCTCACGGCGGAGATACCAGACCGCGGTCCCCTCTCAATCGACGAGGCCTGTCAATTCATCAACAGCCATGCCGGAACCTACTTTGACCCGACCCTGGCGAGACTTTTCACGCAGATCGTACAGGAATGCAAGGCTTCCTTGCCGGCCCTGGCGATCGCTACAAGTCCCGCTTCCCCACCTAACGGCTGATAGCCGACCCCTTTGCCCCTTCGATGAGTTCAGCCGCCGTTTCGAGCACCTTTCTGGTTATGGTCGCCCCTCCCAACATTCTCGCGATCTCTGCTTCTCGGGGTATTCCCGCCAGGGCTCGCACCGAAGTCATCGTTCGTTTCTTCTCTTGCGTCTTCTCAACCAGTAAATGGTTTTGCGCCTGAGCCGCGACTTGCGGGAGATGTGTAATGCAGAATACTTGGTGAAACCGCCCAAGCTTTCTCAATCGTGTCCCCATCGCCGCGGCGACGGCACCCCCAACTCCTGTATCAATCTCGTCGAACACCAGCACCGGCACACGGTCGGCCTCCGCCATGATCGTCTTCAGCGAGAGCATCACTCGCGACAACTCCCCTCCGGACGCGATTCGGCTCAATGGGCGAGGCGGCTCACCGGCATTGGAGGACAACACAAACTCGATGCGGTCTCCGCCCGTCGGCCCGTAACTTTCGGGACCGGCGACGGCAGACCATTCGATATCGAAGATTGTCCGTTCCATTCGTAAAGCGGACAGTTCGGAAAGGACCGCGCTCTTCAGCCGTCGCGCCGCCTCACGACGCTTCTTCGACAACTCCCCCGCGAGTTCCACCATTAGCCGTTCCGATGCCGTTACCTGCGCCGTTAATTCAGCGGCGCGTGCTTCGGCCTTTTCCATCCCGGATAGTTCCTCGCGAACACGCTTGCCGGTTTCCAACACCGCCTCGATGGATCCTCCATACTTCTTTTTCAAGCGGTATATCAGATCCAGCCGGGACTCCACATAAGCTTCTCTATCAGGATCGGTCTCCAATCCCTGTGCATAATCTCGAAGTCTTCCGGCGAGATCTTTCAACTGAATCGCAGCATCGCATCCCTGAGCCTCGACACCTTTCATAGTCCGGTCGGTCTCGCCAAGCTCTTCAAGCCTCCGTGTCATTCGCCCAAGCTTCTCCAGAACACCCGACTCGTCCGCTTGTAGATCCGAGAGAACATCCGCGGTCAATTCCCGCAGTCGAGATGCGTGCGTTAGGCGCTGTCGCTCAAGAGTCAACGCCGCCTCTTCAGCCGGCGACAACCCAGCCTGTTCGATCTCTTCGGCTTGAAACCGCAACAATCCCTCCAGTCGATCACGGTCGGCCCCCGTTTGACGGACCGTCTCGACCTGGAGAACAAGATCTTTCCATGCACGATAAGCGGCCCGATATCTCTCCACTGACGGCTGAAGCGCACCGAAGTTATCGACGGCATCGAGTTGGCTGACTGCGGAAAGTAGGGACTGCTGCTCATGTTGCCCATGAATGTCGACAAGAGTTCCGGCCAACTGTTCGAGCGTCCGCAACGGACAGAGGCTGCCGTTCAAGTAGATTCGGTGCCGGCCTGATCGAGAGAGGATACGCCTAACAATGAGCGAGGAGTCATCTGCCCCCAGTATCTCATCGTCGCGTAGCCGCCGAATGAGGGGGTCGGAGTCCTTGAGATGAAAGACCGCCTCCAGACAAGCCTCTTCCTGTCCCGTACGGATTTGGTCGGTTGAAGCACGACCGCCGACGAGCAGGCCGATCGCATCGATGAGGAGGGATTTGCCGGCGCCTGTCTCCCCAGTCAATACCGTGAAGCCCGGCTCAAACTGGATGTGAAGTTCCTCGATAAGAGCGAAATTGACAATGCGCAACTCGGCGAGCATTGTACGAACGAGCGGCCCCCTTCAAGCAAAGTTGGACACAGGGCTGCGGCGGTGAGGCACGGGGAAGAAGATTCCATCGGCCATACAGACCGCCTTGCGGCTGGATGAGAGATGAGCCAAGGAGGCGAAAGACGGCCGCTCCCTCTAGGCAGAGCCGGCATGCTGAGCCAGCAACGAGTCGATCGTCTCCTTGAATTGGCGTTTAGGACGGGCCCCTACCAGTTTCTCAACCACCTGCCCGTTCTTGAAAAACAAAATGGTCGGAATGCTCATGACCTGATATCGGCCGGCAACTTCGGGATTTTCATCGGTATTGAGCTTTCGGACTTTGACTTTTCCCGCGTATTCCTTAGCGAGCTCTTCGATGATGGGGGCAACCATCTGGCAGGGTCCGCACCAGACGGCCCAAAAATCCACCATGACCAACTCCTGAGCCTTTATGACGTCAGTGTCCCACGTTGCATCCTCGACTTTTAGTGCATCACCTGCCACGACAACTCCTCCTATAAACTTGACCTATACACATGAATGAGGCCGTCATCGTATAACAGCGCTCTTCAAGGAGTCAAATTGCCCCACGCCACAATCGGCTCACCAAGCCCATTCGTCCGGAACGCCGAACCACCAATCTCCAGGCTGGCTTTTTCTCCAGTTTGTCTGTTGCGCCCAGAGCCTCGACACGGCTTCTGAATCAAGTCGCGCCGCAAGCGCCGCCGTCATGTCAGCCTGCCGTCTGACAGCCGATTGAATGACCTCCTTCGCAATCCGCGCCAAGACGTCAGCTTCATCGACCAGGTCGTCGGGTCTGGGGCCCAGGAGATTCAAATAGAGCAGTTCGACCGCCACCCACCGGTCAGCCTGGGCCATCGCCTCCACGTAAGAATCGAGCGCCTGGTAAACGTACGTGAGATAGACATAGGACTCCACGGAGGGACGGGCCTCGACTTCACGCCGACAGGCATCGACTGCGTGTCGGAAGTCACCCGCCGCCAGGAATATTTTCGCCTGCCGGAGATTCATTGATCGGGTACCGAGATCTTCGCTCCATGCCGAGTGCCACCCCGCCGAACTCAGCGGGTACAATGCCGCCGCCACGACAGCCACTCCCAGCACCCGTCTACGGAATACGCCTATCAACTCCCACACGCGCCCTCCTCA
>JBBILH010000006.1:0-61066 GCA_037445005.1 Nitrospira sp. | reverse complement strand
TCATGCACCAGTTTTCCGGCGACGACTGGCGACTCCGGCTCATTTCCTTTCTCAACAACTTCCGATGCGGCAAAACCCGCATCATCTATGGAGATCAGGCTCTCTTCGTGAGGCGAAGATTATTCGAGCAACTCGGAGGCTTTCCTAACCAACCGATACTCGAAGATGTGATTTTTTGTGAGCGGGTGAAGAAGCTGACCAACCCGATTCTACTACCCGCATACGTCGTAACTGACTCGCGCAAATTTGTGAAGATGGGCGTTTGGCGCAGCTTGGCCAGAGTAGTCGCGATCATCCTCCATGTAGAATATGGGATGCCTACGCTCTCGCGCACATTCTTTGTCGATATGCGATAGCGACTTAGCAGTTCAGACTATGGACAACGGGGGTCTTGCCATGGTGGTGGTGAGGAGCATGATTGTGGTGGTCGCCGATCGCAGCGGCCACGGCGGACGCGATCGCTAGTGACGTATTGTTTCCCCTTCCATTTTCCACAAAAGCGAGTACAGTGATGTACGGTGAACGGCCGTACACAGGTCGTTCGGGCCGGTCAACCGGCCATGGGCCGATGCGTTATTGGAACAACGGCCGATTCTATCTTTCAACCAAGGAGGCAGTGATGCGGCGAATGCTCTTTGCGGTAAGCGCAATGTCGTTTTTGTTGAACGGGGTCGCCTATGCCGAGGGAGAAACACCGGTCATCGATCAGCGGCAAGCCAATCAGGAACAACGCATCGACAAAGGTATTGAAAGCGGCCAGCTCACTGAGCGAGAAGCGAATCGGCTGAATAAGCAGCAGGAGCACATCAACAAGTTGGAGGATAAGGCCAAGGCGGACGGAGTGGTGACGAACAAGGAGCGCGCTCGGATCGGCGCGGCTCAAAATCGCGCGTCTCGGAATATCGCCAAACAAAAGCACGACCGTCAGGGTAAGCGGCATCAGTAAGTCGCGGAGCCTTGAGAGAATGTAGTGAGGGGATGGGGATCTGAGTCCCTATCTCCTCACTCCGTTTCAGACCGAACGTAGAACGCCTGGGAGGGAGGCCATTACTACCTCGTATCCGACCAGAAAGCGGGTCAAGATGAGCCGGCCATCACGGCAGGGTTTTGTCCGATGCTCACGATCTGGCCCCGCACAACCACAGGCACTGATTGCCCATCTTGAGTATTCAATTCCAACTCACCGCAGAGAAGCTGCTGAGCCGGTACCGGGCAAGGAGTTAGTACCATACTGCCGACCGGCGAGCCGTTCACAAAAACTGTCTGCGGGGATGCCGTGGTGCTTGGCAAGTCCTCGGCCTCAACGTTTAGGCGCCGGCGGTTGCCGCGTTCACGGTAGTCGGCCTTACCTGAGGCTGCTCCGGACGCCATCTTCGCCGTGAGGCGGACTTCTCCACCGCCCCCAGCCAGCGCCTGTTCGGCGGACAACGCGATCACACTGAAGAAGAGCAGAGCGCAGGATGATACAGTAAGAACTTCTATGGGCTTCATGCTAGGACCTCCTTATGGCTATATGCCGTGGTCGCTCCACCGCCGACGCCGTTGACCTCCCTCAACGACGACCCCAAGAAGGCATGACAGTGGGGCTTGGGCCGATGGAAACCCGGCTATGGACTGCTATCCGGTAAGACGGGTTATGCGGCGATCCGTAAACAAAGAATGAAGGCGGGGAAAGTTTTCTCTGCATGCCGCGGTTGCGACTGTAGGTAGGTTCCTACGTGGGGTACGGGAAAGAGCATGACTCGCAGGCGTATCTTGCTGAAGAAATTGCCGGTGAGGTTCCTCCGGCTCCTCAGACAGATCGGACAATTGGCAGATAGCCAAGGTTTGCCGCTGCACCTTGTAGGGGGAGTCGTTCGAGATCAGTTGCTCAAGCGTAGAAACTGGGATCTCGACCTGACGGTTGACGGCGATGGGCCGGCTTTTGCGCGGGTCGTGGCAAGGAATCTTCACGCTGGAGTCGTGGTTTACGACCGGTTTGCGACGGCACGATTGACGCTGCCGGATGGGACGAAGATCGACATCGCGTCGACTAGGCGGGAGTCTTACGCGGAACCGGCTGCGCTGCCGGATGTGCAACCGGCTTCTCTGGCGGAGGATCTCTACCGGCGGGATTTCACCATCAATGCCATGGCGCTTCGTCTCAACGCGGAACAATGGGGTGAATTGTACGATCCGTACGGCGGGGAGCGGGACTTGCGCGCGAGGAAGCTCCGCGTGCTGCACGACAGAAGTTTTATCGACGATCCGACAAGAATCTTTCGCGCGGTTCGGTTTGCGCAGCGATTCGGGTTTCGTTTCGAGCATGCCACCGCGCGGTTGCTGGAGGAGGCTGCTAGGAGCAACCAGATTGCCCGGCTGTCCGGTCCGAGGTTGCGTAACGAGATTCTCCTGTTGCTGGCCGAGCCGAACCCCTCGAGGACCGTTGCTGAATTGGTCCGATTGAATCTGCTTCGTTTCCTTCATCCCCGGCTCAGGTTCGGGAAAGGGGTGGCCCAAGTGATGGAACGCGTTCCGATGGCGATTGGCTGGTGGACGCGGTCCTTTACTCCGCCGTTGATCGAGACCGGGGTGGCGATGTTGATGGCTCTCCTCCACGAGTCCACAATGGCCGTCGTGGATGGAGTGATTAGCCGTCTGATGCTTTCGGGAGAACAGGCACAGAAGGTTCGTTGGGCCGGACGGCCGCTTTGCTCAATTGCTCGTCGACTGGCGTCAGCGAAGCTTATCAGCCCGTCGTCCCTTCATCGACTACTGATCGGCCTTCCGAACGAAACCCATCTGCTGGTTCTTGCACAAGCTATGGCGGAAAAGGATCGCGCGGGATTGGCCAGGACGAAAAAGAGGCTTAAGGTCTTTGTGACGCAACTTCGAAGCCATAAACCATTACTGCGAGGCCGGGATTTGATGGAGATTGGGCTGAAATCTGGGCCTCGATTAGGAAAGGTCTTGGGGTTGGTAGCCGACGCCCAATTGGACGGGTTGATCAAGACCAAGCCGCAAGCGCTTGTTCTTGCTCGGCGCCTGGCCCGCAATATCCACGACGGTTCGTCGCTGAATCACCGGTAGGCGTATCGCGTCTTTCGATCTTGAGATTCAGGCTTCACGATTCAAGTTGCCCGGAAGCCGGGAAGTCGACGCCTGAAACATGATTGCTGAACCCGCCGACCGATACGATTTACGAACGACGCTTCACCCGCTGTTGCCGCGGACGCCGTAGAAGCGCTCATGAAGAATGGGAGCCGCAGCCGCGACGGGATGAACGTCATCGCCGCAGTCTGGAATCCCGCTCGATCTTCCCGAACAGGTCGTTCAGCGCGGTCTGAACTGCCAGATTGATCGGAGCCTGGTCATCGCTTGCCCCGCCACGGGATACTTCTCCGGGGGCTTTGCCATAGCCCAAATAGACCATCGTCTGTCCCGATCGCGGGTCGACAAGCGAAGCGTCGATGCGAGCCAGGTACACATGGTTGAATGTGAAGAGGGCTCCGGGATCAATGTAGATGTTGAGCCTAAGGGCCAGGTCAAGATCAGCTTGGCTGTCGAGGGACACATAGGCGAAGGTTTTTCGGTCGGTCAGGTACTCGGCGATGGATTTCTCCCATTGTTTTCTGGCCGGGTCGACCGAGCCGGCCGCTCCCGTCACCCGGTTTTCGATGCGCGGGTCCGTTTGCATGGTGGCGCCTGGTTCGACGGTATAAGACGCCACCTCGGTGAGTTTGACCCTCGCGGAGTAAGAGAGGGGTGACGAAGTCGGCACGACCGGCGCCGGCTGATACACGACATGGGAACAGGCGGCCAAGAGGAGCGCGAACGGTAAAATCGGCGGGAAGGCTCGCATGGTCGGGCACAAGGGGAGAACCATCCTGACACCCACAACGAAAGCGGCTCAAAGACCTGCTTCAACACCCTACAACGCAGTGTCGTCTGGTTCAAGGGGGGGCGAAGGCGGATGGCCGTGCCGCAGACTTATGTCGATTAGTTCATGGGAACGATGGTCGCGGCCACTTCGTTCGGAAGCAGCAGCGTGACCATGGCGCGATTCTGCTCGTCCGGTTGCACTAAAGCGAAAAGAGGAATCGGCTGCGGCACGTTCGTCGGTGGAAATGCCAATAACGCCGGGAAGTCGATCAGCGGCGAAATGCTGGGTAGCGCGGCGAGACGGAGGCGGAATGCCATCAACACATCGCGCAGGCGACGCGCCCGCTCTTCGTCGCTCGTCGTAGCCGTCGGCGCAATGCCAACGTCCCAAAGCGGTTTCGTGACAGTGACGGGAAATGAGAGTCCCAACTCCTGGGCCGTCGGGGTGACATCGATCAACGCGCCCATTTCAATGGCCTGTTTCAACGGGATCTTGGTCGGCAGCTTCTCCGAGACGGCATCCTCGGCGGCAGCTTGATCCACGGCCGGCTGTGCCGTTTCGGCAACCGATTCGGCCGATTCTTCTCGCGCCTCTTCAACGACGGCGAAGTCGGACGGCTCCACATCGCAAAGTGGCTGTGCCGGTAACGCCCGCGACAAACCTTCATAGATCTTTCGAGCGCTGTCCGACCACTTCGGGTTGAACGGCCTACCGGCGAAGGCGGCTTCGGCGGCTTTTTGTTCGTCGTGAGTGAGGGGCTGCGGGGTGTGGTTGTTGTCCATGCCACCACAAATAACACGGCTTGGCGGCAAGTCAAGGGCGGCGGGACGGGTCAGTCGGGCAGCGGTTTTCCCTTGGTCTCCGGAGCATAGAAGAGGGCAAACAGTCCGAGGAGATAGACTAAGGCGACGGTACTCGCAGCCTTTCCGAATGTGCCGAGAGCGGTCACGAGCCAGCCGGTCATGAAGGGAGAGGCCGAGGCGAAAATGCGGCCGGCATTGAAACAGAAGCCGGCGCCTGTGGCGCGCAGATTGGTCGGGTAGAGTTCGGGCAGATAAATCGGGAAACCGCTGAATATCCCGTTGTTGAAGAAACCAAGAATCGGGAGGAGCATCAAAACCCCGGTGTAGCTGGACGGCAGCAGGTACGTCGTCGGCAGCATGATCAGGCTGCCGAGGCACATAAAGGCGAACACTGGTTTCCTTCCGAATCGATCTGCGAGTGGACCGAATCCGAGATACCCGAAGATCGCGCCCGCATTAAGCGCCATGATGGCATAACTGGCGGCAGCCGAGGATGCCGCGCTGCTCAGCCCCTTGATCTCCGGCATCTCTCGTACGAGGGTGGGGGCCCAATTGGTCGAACCCCACAATCCGAAGACGGCAACAAATGCAAGCGCTGAACCGACCAGCGTTGGGCGCCGCAACTCGCCCTCGAAAATAGCCGACAAGGGGGGAGCCTTCCCATCGTGCGCGTGCATCCACCGCTCCGGCTCTTTGACCCACCAGCGGACGAGCAGGGCGACGAAGGCCGGCAGAATCCCGACGAGGAACAGACCGCGCCAACCGTAGGCCTCCTTGAGCGTAAGATTAAATGCGGCGGCAAGGAAAAACCCCACCGCCCAGGCGGATTGAAGAATGCCCGCCGCTTTCGCGCGTTTCGCTTCCGGCCAGGTTTCCGCCACGATCGCCGCTCCGGCTGCCCACTCACCGCCGATGCCGAGAGCCGTCAGGAACCGGTATAGGGCCAGGTGCCACCAATTTTGCGCCAGGGCGGCAGCGCCGGTAAAGATCGTATACATAAGAATGGTGATGATGAGGATTTTGGTACGGCCGAACCGGTCGGCCAACACGCCGAACGTAATTCCGCCGATGGACCAACCGATGAGAAAAACAGAGAAGATAATGCCGCCATGCCAACCGATCTGTTCCGGAGTAGGCGAGGTTCCTGAGGCCTGGAGAAGTTCATGCAGGGCAGGATGCAACACAATAGCATAGATTGTTGCATCCATCGCGTCGAACACCCACCCGAGCCATGCGACGAACAAGACGAGCCACTGGTACGGGGTCACGCCGTTCCACCAGGAGGAAGTGCCGAATGCTGGATGCTGATCCGCGCGCATGGGCGGCGTCAGGCTAGAGGGCTTCCGCGGCGGAGTCAAGGTGATCCGCTCGAAAGCCTCATGCTATAGTCCGAGCCATGCCGCGCATCGATTACTACCGAGTGCTGGGGGTTACGCGGGAAGCCTCCGATGACACGATCAAGAAGGCGTACCGCAAGCTGGTATTCGAGCATCATCCCGACCGTAATCCCGACAATAAAGAGGCGGAAGCCAGGATCCGCGAGATCAACGCGGCGTACGAGATCGTCGGCGATCCGGAAGCGAGGCGGAACTATGATCGGTTGAATTGGGGCGACGTCGTGGCCGAGGACGTCGTCGACGTCTCCGTTCTCCTCGATGAGATGGAGAAGAAGCTCTTCGATGAGGGTCGCAAAGAGCTGTTCGCGCTCTTAGTTAAAGACGTGAAGCGGATCAAGGCTGAGTTGGCGGAAATCAGGGCGAGAACCGTCGCCGAGCAGGGATACGATTCGTTTAAGGAGTCCGTTATTCACGAGCGGGGGAAGGAAGTATTGGGCGACTTCGTGACCGACGAAATGGAGTCTCGCAGGACCAGGCTGGTCGACGTAGCGGTGCAGATGATGGTCTCGCAGGGCGTAGTAGGCAGGAACGACCAGAGCGCAGTTCGTTCCCTCCGGAACCGGCTTGACGAGCAGTTCCGCCAGGGCCGGCTGCACGGGTTCGCCTCGGCGCTGGAGCTGTTCTACGAGAGACGGTAACCGTCAATCGTCATACGTCAAGCGTCAATCGATAGACTCGGAAATCCTCGTGTTGTTCACGTTTCACGAATAACGATTGACGAATAACGTCATCTCGCGAGCGGTCCTGCGACGAATCGACCGGCCTTCATCACTCCCAAAATGCGGTTTCGATCCTGCAAACATTCGATTGTCTTTAATGGGTCGCCATCGACCAGTATGAGATCAGCCTGTTTCCCTTTCTCAATCGTGCCGAGCGAGGCATCCAGACCGGTCAGCTTGGCGGCAGCCGACGTAGAAGCCATAATCGCCTCCATTGTGGTCATGCCGAGCGCGACCATCCGTTCTAACTCTTGCGCATTATCACCATGACGGTTGAACGGCGTGCCGGCGTCGGTTCCCATCGCAATAGCCACACCGCCTTGGTGGGCTTGCCGAAAACTGGCCTGATGGCGTCTTGTCATGGCCTTGGCCTTCTCGCGGGCGCTGTCCGGAATTCCGCAACCCCGTTTGCAGGCGGCCGTCGTCGCCAGGGCGGAGAGCGTCGGCACCATGAAGACCCCGTGCCGTTTCATCAATGCGCCGGCTTCGGCGTCCATCAGAGTGGCATGTTCGATTGAATGAACCCCCGCGCGAATGGCCTGTTTCATGCCGGACGATCCGTGGGCATGGGCCGCCACTTTCTTGCCCGCCAGTTTCGCCGTCTCCACTGCGGCGGCCAGTTCTTCCGGCGACATCTGTGCTTCGTCCGGCGATGTTCCGGGAGTCAATACGCCGCCGGACGCAATCACCTTGATCAGCCCTGCGCCGGCCGAGAGTTGTTCGCGCACAGCCGCGCGAACCTGCGGGACCCCCGCCACTTCCCGCCCGATGAAGCGGGCGTGGCCGCCGATCATACAGATCGCCAGGCCGGACCCCACGATTCTAGGCCCCGGCAGCAGGCCGCTGTCGATCGCACGCTGCAAGGCAAAGATGGAATGGTCGCGGGAGCCTACGTCGCGAACAGTGGTGACGCCTGCTTCGAGCGTTTGCCGAGCGGCACGGGCGGCCTTCAGGAGGGTCAGCGAGGGACCGTCCTGCTCGACGGCGGCGACCACATCCGGCTCAGCGCCCAGACAGAGGTGGACATGACAATCGATCAGGCCTGGAAGCAACGTCAGGCCGCGGCCGTCGATACGGTGAGCGCTCCGAGGAATCGACAACAGACGGCTTGGTCCGCTACCCAGAATTCGCCCGTTACGCACGATGACCGTGGCGCGCTCCGTGGTCCGGCCCGTTCCGTCCACCAGACGAACGTGATGGATCGCGATGGTCACGTTCTATTCTCCTATCGGAAAGGTAATCACGATGCCGCCCATCACGTCGTTCAACTTGAAGTCTCTTCGAGGGCTGTTCGGATGAGTGTTATGGCAATCCACGCAAGCCTGGGAGACCGCCAGGTCTGCGTACACGGCCTGAAACAGCCGGTGATCGCCCTTCCTGATCAAACCGTAGTAGGGTTTTGTCGGATCCTGCGCCACAGCCGCCAGTCCTTGCCGCTCAAGGTCGCTGTTGGCGGCGTTCCAAGCATAGATGGGCGTGAGACTGGCGAGACGGAACGAAAAGTTGAGGCCTTTCTGTATCACCATTCGTCCTGATTCCATCAGGTATTGTGCCGGAAGCGGGACTCCCCGCTCATCCTTCCAATGTTCGTGGGCTTCGATGCCGTCTCGGCGCAACTTCAATACGACGTTGTCCGTGTAGTTATTCCGATTCGCTTCGAGGATGGCGTGGATATAGGCGGCGGCTTTCTGAGGGGATACCTGATCGGACTTCATTTGCTCGGCCAGGGTCAGAGAGAGGATCCAATAAGCCACAACGGCCACGAAGGCGAAAGCGCCTCCCCCGAGCACCCATAGCAGTGGTTTATTGTCCGACATGACTTATTGCCTCCATGGAAATTCGCTCAGCTTAGCTTAGATGGGCGGGCGGCTGTAGATTCGCGCTGCGGCCCCCAGTGCCACGCCGGGCTGGTTCATCCAGCCTCCCAGAATGAACAGTTCCTCCAAGGCGTTGAGCAGCGTCAGCACGTGCGATTCCGTCGACGATTCTCCCATCAGGCCGATCCGCCACACCTTGCCTTTCAAAGATCCGAGTCCACCGCCGATCTCGATGCTGTACCGCGCCAGCAGGTTGGTCCGGAGTTCGGCCTCAGGCAGATGAGGAGGAATCATGACACAGTTCAACATCGGCAGTTGCGTTCCCGACGGGGCAAGGGGCATCAGGCCCAGCTCGGCCAGTCCGGCGATCAACGCTTCGCTGTTCAACCGGTGTCGCGCAAATCGCGCCGTAAGGCTCTCCTCTTCGACCAGGCGCAGCGCCTCGCGCAATGCGTAGAGCATCGAGACCGGGGCCGTATGATGATATGCCCTGGTCCCTTCTTCCCAGTAGTCGGCGATCGAGCTCATGTCGAGATACCAACTCTGGCAAGGGACGCGCCGGTTCTTCACGACCGCCAGGGCCCGATCACTCATGGTGAACGGAGCCAGACCCGGAGGGCAACTCAAGCATTTCTGGGTGGCACTGTAACAGACATCGATTCCCATCGCATCGACGTCGACAGGAATTCCCCCCAGGGAAGTGACGGCATCGACGATGAAAAGGGCCTCGTGCCGCCGGCAGAGCTCCCCAATGGCCTCCAACGGTTGCCAGACCCCCGTCGAGGTTTCCGCGTGAACCACGGCGACGGCCTTAACCGGTCCGGACCGTCGTAGGGCCTGCTCGATCTCGATAGGATCGATACAGCGCCCCCATGGGGCCTCCACGCGAATGACTTTTCCCCCACAGCGTTCGACCACCGACGCCAATCTTGATCCGAATACTCCGTTGATTCCGACAATCACGGCGTCGCCGGGCTCCACGATATTGACGATCGATGCTTCCATCCCCGCAGACCCCGTCCCGGAAACAGCGATGGTAAAGCGATGTCCGGTCTGAAAGACGGATCGAAGCATCGTTTGAACGTCGTTCATTACGCCGAGAAACGCCGGATCAAGATGACCCAGGAGAGGAGTAGACAGGGCACGCAGGACGCGCGGGTGGACCTGACTGGGACCGGGTCCCAGCAGCAGGCGTCGCGGAGGAGAAAAATCTCGAATCGCCATGTCGTTCCTGAAGTTAGAGACACAGTATAGCGAAGTTGGTCCATGCTGAGCCACGGCAATCACTTTATTCGATAGGGCCTCTCCCTAGTTACTTTGAGGGGTTTCTCGCTGAAAAAATGCCATGTTATAGTTGATCCCATGGCGGAAGCATCCATCTTGGTTTCCGAACATCAACCTGCCCCCGGCTCTTGGTGGCGAGCGGCTGACGCGCCGCAACCGGTCGGCACATTTTCGGACCGTTTTTCACCGGTCGTGAGCGCATTGGCCGCGGTGTTTCTTGTCTCGTCCCTCACATCTGTAGTGTGGCTGTCGGCATCCGTGCCAAAACTTGATCGAATTGAGGCTCCGGAACAGGCTCTGATGCGCATGGTCGGGAGGACTTTGGACGTTCAACTGGGCCAGGAACGTGCGCCCGCGTGGCAAGGGGTCCTGCTCGGATGGATTACCGGAGACAATCACCAGGAACGAACCCAGGCGATTGAATGGTATCGGGAATTGGCCAAGGTATCGGAAGATCCGGCCGTTCCGCTCCAACTGGCGGTGCTGCAAGCTGAGTCAGGCCAGACAGCACAGGCCCTCTTGGCTTCGGAGGAATGGAAGACCTTGGGTGATCCGTTTCCCAGGGAGGCGGAACTGCTGAAAGCAGCTTACGGGGACGGAGCCCAAGTCGATCAAGAAACGCTTCTACGACTCCAGGCCGATGCCGCGGAGTTGCTTCCCGCCGGCTGGTTTTACGAGCGACTCGGAGAACGGCTGGCCATACGGGCGGACAATCAATCTCTTCTGCTCTCTATTCGACAGCAGGCCGAGATCCGATCCGACCGGCTCTTCTCTCATTCTTGGAAGCTCACAGTGCTGGAACTCGGCGCCATGCTGATCGGGTCCCTTGTGCTGGTTCAGATCTGGCGGACCGGGCGGACGAATCCGGATCTGATCCGCCTCCATCCGGTGGGCGTGCCGCCGCCATGGCCCGGTGGGGTAGGCGCGGCAGTTCTTTTGCGCGGCGGCGCCATCGGTGCCCTCATTACAGCCGCCCTGCTGCTCTATTTGCCTCCGGAAAATGCCTCGCTGAGAGCGCTGGCCATCCCCTTGACGAACGTGCCCTTGCTCTTTCTGGCCTACCGCCATTTGTTTCGGCCCTCCGGCCTCACGTTTGAGGACGGATTCGGTCTGGACATTCCCTGGTCGAAGGTCGGGCGATTGGGAGCAGCGATCATGGCGGCGGTCGCAGCCGGGTTGTGGGGCGAGTGGGTAATGGACCGCGCGACGGAATACTGGCATCTCGGTAGTCACTGGACCGAGTGGTTCGATGCGGATCTCGTGTGGGGCGCTCCGTCGCTCACTTTGGTCAGCCTGATCGAGTATGTCATCTTCGCTCCGTTGTTCGAAGAACTCGCCTTTCGCGGGCTTCTCTTCGCCATCCTCAGGCGGAAGTTCCGTTTCCTGCCCGCTGCGCTGATCAGCGCCGGCATTTTCGGCGTTGCCCACGGCTACGGGATCGTGGGCCTGGTCAGCGTATGCTGGAGCGGAGTCCTCTGGGCCTGGATCTATGAGAAAACCGGAAGCCTGGTCCCCGGGATTTTCGCCCATGCCATCAACAATCTCCTTGTCTGTCTCGCCGTCATGGCCTTGCTACGGTAGTTGCTCCCGGCCTTCGAGTTCGCGCAACGCCGCAAACAGGTCTGCATGCCGCGGGACAAATCCCAATTGTGTCTTGAGCTTAGTGGTGAGAATGCGTTTCCCCGCTTCGCCGTCTGCGTTGGTCTCCGCCGCATTGATTGCACCAGGGATCATGCGTGAAATTTCTTGCCAGGTCCGTGGTGTCCCATCGCTGACGTTGTAGATTTCGCCCCGTTTCCCTCCGTCCAACGCCAAAAGGCAAACGGCAGCCAAGTCCTCCACGTGAATGAAATTCACGAATTTCCGTGAGGGGCTGACCCGGCCGCTCCTGATCCAATCGAGCGGATTGCGGCCCGGTCCGTAGATCCCGGAGACTCGAAGCACGATCGCGCCGTGTCGGTTCCGCAGGGCTTCTTCCCCTTCGACGCGAGGCTTGCTCAGATCAAGCCTCGCAGTCTCATCGATCCAGGGCGGGGGGTACCGACCGGAATCGCTCGCCATCTGGTAAGCAGACGTGCTCCCAAGGACGACGACTCGGCGCGTCGAGAGCTCTGCCTCCACGGCGAAGCGTTCGACAAGCGCGATGGGCGTCGCCGGGAAAGACCAAATCAGATCCGCCTCCGGCGGCACATGCTGCCACGTGTGCGGTTCTTCGAGATCAAACGCGAGCCGCCGCGACTCAGGAATAAACGAGAGATTGCAAGAGGGAGTTCGGCTGCTGGCGAACAACTCGCGCGAGTTTGCAGCCTGTGAATACAGGACCCGGCCGGTGTAGCCTGCGCCCAATACCACGAGCCGAGGCGGTTTCCTCATCACAATCGGCATGCTACCATAACGCGTCATGCCGTTGACCGGTTTCCATCCGCTGATCGCCCAATGGTTTGCGTCCTCAGTCGGGCGGCCGACGGATGTCCAACAGCGGGCCTGGCCGGCGATTCGAGCCGGTGTCGACGCGCTGATCGCTGCGCCAACCGGATCCGGGAAAACCTTCGCGGCCTTTCTCTCCTGCATCGATCACCTATTCAAGCAAGCCCTTGCCTGCGAGCTCCAGGACCAGACGCAGGTGCTCTACGTCTCGCCGCTCAAGGCGCTGAGCAACGATATCCAGAAGAATCTCCAGGAACCGCTCGCCCAAATCTGTCAGGCGGCCTTGCAGGTCGGAATGTTGATGCCGGAGCTGCGCGTGCTGGTGCGCACCGGCGACACGCCGATGACCGACCGGCAGCAGATGTTGAAGCGGCCGCCTCATATTCTCGTGACGACGCCGGAGTCGCTCTTCATTCTGCTGACGGCGGAGAAAAGCCGGCGCCTGTTGCGGACCGTCCGGACCGTCATCGTCGATGAAATCCATGCGCTGGCTCCAAACAAGCGCGGCGCTCATTTGGCCCTCTCCTTAGAACGTCTGGAGGCACTCACACTGAGCAGGCCGCAACGCATCGGCCTCTCTGCCACGCAGCGGCCAATTGAAACCGTGGCGCAGTTTCTCGTCGGCAACAGGAATGAGTCGTCAACCGCCATTGGCCAATCGTCATGCGTGAAAGAGGAGCAAGGCACGAGGCGAGAGGCAAGGGAAGACAGGCTGACGCCCCTTGCCTCCGGCCCTTCGCCCCTGGCCTGCCGAATCATCGACATCGGCCACAAGCGGCAGATGGATCTGGCGGTCGAGGTTCCCAAGGACGAACTCAGCGCCGTGGCGACGAACGCCATCTGGTCGGACATCTACGATCGCCTTGCGGAATTGGTTCGGCAACACCGCACCACTTTGGTCTTTGTCAACACACGCCGCTTGGCGGAGCGGGTGTCACACTATCTTGAGGATCGGCTATCCGACTTGGGACCAGATGTCGTCGCCGCCCATCACGGGAGTTTGTCTCGCCAGATTCGGCTGTCTGCGGAAGAGCGCCTGAAGACGGGCAAGACCCGCGTGGTAGTGGCCACGGCCTCGCTGGAGTTGGGTATCGACGTCGGAACGGTCGATCTTGTGTGTCAAATCGGCTCTCCCCGGGCAATTGCGACATGCTTACAGCGAATCGGCAGGTCCGGCCACTGGATCAAGGCGGTTCCGAAGGGGCGCTTGTTCGCGACGACCCGCGACGAGCTGATAGAGTGCGCCGCCTTGATTCGTGCAATCAGGAGCGGCGTCCTGGATCGCATTGAGATCCCGCCGGCGCCGCTCGATATTCTGGCCCAACAGATCGTCGCTGCCGCCGCGAGTCAGGTGTGGGCAGAGGAGGAATTATTCGAGTTGTGCAGGCGGGCCTACCCCTATCGCGACCTGCTTCTGGAAGACTTTGACGGTGTGATGCGCATGTTGGCCGACGGGATCGCCACGCACCGAGGGCGGGGCCTGGCATATCTCTATCATGACCGGATCAACCATCGCGTCAAAGGGCGGCGAGGGGCTCGGCTGGCGGCGATTACATCCGGCGGCGCGATTCCGGATACGGCGAACTATGCGGTGGTGGCGGAGCCTGACGGCACGGTCGTCGGCACTGTCGATGAGGATTTCGCGGTCGAAAGCCTGGCCGGCGACATCATGCTGCTCGGCAACACCTCCTGGCGGATCAAAGGTGTCGAAATGGGAAAGGTCCGGGTGGAGGATGCCCATGGCGCACCCCCCAACGTTCCCTTTTGGCGGGGAGAAGCGCCGTCGCGTACAGCAGAACTTTCAGCGGAAGTGGCCAAGTTGCGCGACGAAATTGCGCAGCGGGCCGGTGGCGCGGGGCGGGGGGCAATGGGCGGCGACCATCGCCAGGACGAGTCCCTCGCCGTCGGCCTCTCGCCCCTCGCCTGGCTCAAGACCGAATGCGGCCTCGACCAGCGCGGGGCCCAACAAGCGACCGAATATGTGCTGGCCGGCCTGTCGATCCTCGGCACGGTCCCGACGCAGGAGACGATCGTGGCCGAACGATTCTTCGACGAGAGCGGCGGCATGCAGTTGGTGATCCATGCGCCGTTCGGCGGGCGGATCAACAAGGCCTGGGGGCTGGCGCTGCGCAAGCGGTTCTGCGTGACGTTCGACTTCGAGCTGCAGGCGGCGGCGACGGACAACGGCTTGGTGATCTCGCTGGGCGAAAAGCACAGTTTTCCTCTGGAGTCCGTCTTTGAATACCTCCACTCCAGTTCCCTGCGGGAGGTCGTGATTCAGGCGGTGTTGCTCGCGCCGATGTTTACAACTCGATGGCGATGGAACGCCTCTCGCGCGTTGGCGCTCCTGCGGTTCTCGAACGGCAAGAAGGTCGCGCCGCAGATTCAACGGATGAAAGCGGAAGACCTGCTGGCGGCGGTCTTCCCCGATGCGATCGCCTGCCAGGAGAACTTCACCGGGCAGCGGGCAGCCCGGCATATCCCCGAGCATCCATTGGTGCAGGAGACGCTACGCGACTGTTTGACCGAGGCGATGGACCTGGAGGGGCTGACCGACGTCCTTCGCCGGATCGAGTCCGGCGCGATCCGTTGTGTCGCGATCGATACGCCGTCGCCGTCGGTGTTTTCGCACGAAATCCTGAACGCGAATCCCTATGCGTTCCTCGACGATGCGCCGTTGGAAGAGCGGCGGTCGCGGGCCGTTGAACTGCGCCGGACCTTGCCGCCTGAATTGCTCGGCGACGTCGGCGCGCTCGACCCGAAGGCGATCGAGGAGGTCGTCCGCGAGTCCTGGCTGGTCGTGCGCGATGCCGACGAACTCCACGACGCGCTGCTGACGCTGGTGTGGGTGCCGTGCGGGGAAGCGGAGAACTGGGAACCGTTCCTCCCGGAACTCGCGCAATCAGGACGCGCCGTCTCCTGTTCGCTTCACGCGTCACGTTTCGCGCCTCACAAGGCAAGGGGGTGGGTCGCGGCGGAGAACCGTCACGGCGTCGAACGGCTCCTGGCCGGCGGCGATGACGCGACGCTTGACGCAATCATACTCGGTTGGATGGAGAGCATCGGTCCAACGACCGTAGCGGAGTTGGCGGATCGCCTGTACCTACCGGCCGACGATGTGAACAACGCTATGCTGCGGCTTGAAGCCCAGGGCCAAGTTCTCCGCGGGCGCTTTACGCTTCACGCTTCACGAACGACGAACGGCGAGATTGAGTGGTGCCATCGCCGTCTGCTCGCCCGTATCCATCGATTGACGATCGGGAAGCTTCGGAAAGAGGTCGAGCCTGTCACGGCGGCGGAGTTCATGCGCTTCCTGCTGCAATGGCAGCACCTGGCCTCCGGTTCACGGCAACACGGTGAAGCGGGCCTCTTAGAAATCGTCAGGCAACTGGCCGGGTTCGAAGCGGCGGCGGCGAGTTGGGAGTCGCATCTCCTCCGTGTTCGCATGGCGAAGTATGAACCGGAACTCTTGGATCGTCTCTGTCTCAGCGGGGCCGTCAGCTGGGGCAGGCTTTCACCCCATCCGCGATTGAGGCAGCGTGACGATGCCGAACGGGCGAAGCGGATTCTTCCGACGAGCCTGTCTCCGATCACGGTCTTTCCGCGAGAAGACGGTGATTGGCTGCTGTCCGCCATGCCGGACGATACCGCGCCCTTCAATCCGGAGCCCTACGCCGGACTGAGCGCAGTGGCGCAGGATCTCCGCCGCGCCCTCGCCGATCGTGGAGCCAGCTTCTTCGCCGACCTCTCGCGAGCTACAGGCCACCTGGCCGCTCAGGTCGAAGAAGGACTGTGGGAACTGATTGCGGCCGGGCTGGTGACCGCGGACGGGTACGACAATCTCCGTGCGCTCATGGACCCGCATCGGCGGCGGGCTGAGGGTCGGGAACGCTTGCGCCGACCTCGCCATGCAGGAGGCCGCTGGTCACTGCTCCGCGGAACAGCGATGTCGTTCGCCGATCGTCACCCGTCAATCGGCACGGTCGCCTCGCCTCATACCCCGGACGCCTCACGCTCTCTTGATTCTCTCGCCCGCCAATTGTTGCGCCGCTACGGTGTCGTCTTTCGCGATTTGTTGGCTCGCGAGTCGTTCGTGCAGTCCTGGCGGGATCTCTTGGCGGTCTACCGCAAACTGGAGTTGAAGGGGGAGGTTCGAGGCGGCAGGTTCGTCTCAGGCTTCGTCGGAGAGCAGTTTGCGTTGCCTGAAGCAGTGGAGGCGTTGCGCGCCGCGCGAAAGCTGGGAGTGTCGGGCGGAGGATCGGAGATCAAACTGTCCGCCTGCGACCCGCTCAATCTGGCCGGCGTCGTTCTTCCAGGCCCTCGCGTGCCGGCGGTGCCCACGAACTTCCTTGTTCTGAAAGACGGCGTGGTGGTTCGAACCGTGATGGGGCGCGAGCAGCGCGATGGGGCGATGCCGTTGATGGGGCGGGCGCAGGTTCGGTGGTAGTCCGATTGCCGGCGGGCAGCTGCAGCAGCTTGGTGGACAGAGCGGCTCGTTGCCCGTCAGCCAACCGCGTCAAACGGGACGGCGTCGGCGGATGGAAAGCAAGTCTGTGTTCATGTCGAGTGACGGCTGACGATCGATGTGTTCTAAGCGGGAATCGCCAGAAGCGGCGATCTCGCTCCTCGCAGAACCCGTTCCGTCGTGCTGCCGCGCAGCATGTCGATGACGCTGTTGTGGCCTTCCGACATCATTACGATCAAATCCACGTCGAAGTCCTTGCCGACCGCCAGAATCCAGTCGGCCGGGCTTCCCTTGGCGACCAGTCGTTCCCATGTCCACCCAGGCCGGTCGGGTTTGCTCAACCGGGGAAAGTCTTCCCCTGATCCCAAGTGAACCAGTTCGAACAAGATTCGATCGTTCCCGAGCGCGGCGGCCAGTTCTACGGCGGCATCGACGGCCGGTTGAGGGTCGGGATGGCGTGTCACCGGGATGAGTATTCGCTTCAAATTGCCTGCGCCGGTTCGAGCGGCGACAAAGCCTTCGACCCCGGCTGGAAGAAACAGGGTCGGCGCATGGGCGCCTCGCGCGACCGGTTCGGCGACGGCCGGATTGGTCAACCTCGCCAGTCCTTCCCTCTGATGTGTCGAAAGGACCAGCAGGTCGGCAGGGTGGAGGGCCAGATGATGCAGGATCGCCCCGGCTGCGTTGTTCGCCACCGTCCGCACCTTGTTGATCGTGATGCCCAGCCTGCCGACATCCTGTTTGGCGCTCCCTTCCGGGAGCAGTCCCCATTTGGTCAACAGAGGTCGGATACGGGGAAAGTCCTCGAAGTCTTCTCGAACCACGGACGGGTCTACGTGCATCATCGTCAGTTCCGCCTTGGCGAGGCAGGTCAGTTTGACCGCGTGCGCGAAGGCGGTTTCCTCCGCGGTCGAACAGTCGGTAGGATGGAAAATGTGTTTGGCGGAAAGCATTCTTAATCGCTCGGCGATTACTATCGGACCCAAGCGTTCACTCGTCGGGCGCGGGCGGTCTGGTCCAAGGGCAGGAGGGTGTGAAACTCGCTCTGTGCGCTGGATTGAAATGAAGCCCTCTGGTCCTCCTTGACGCCGAGCAACGTGCCGAGAGAGGCGAGGTATTCGCCTTCTCCTCTGGCGATGTCCTGTTCGAGGTTTTCGTGATTTACGATCATGAATGCCGTCACCCTGTGTTCCGCCTTGAGTAGGCCGTCCTCGGTGACCCAGGCTCCCGGAGTCGTGGACGAGAGAAAATTGCTTGTGGTATCGGTTGTTGATTCAAAAGTCGCTTTCAGGGTGCAGCCGGCTGCGGGAATCAGGGCCAGCCCCGCAACCGTCATGAGCCAAACCATTGCCTGTCTCATCGTAATACCTCCTCCTGCGAGCGGGAGTATCAGAGCCGAACCATCGCAACTATAGCACAAGTGCTCTCAAGTTCAGCAATGAAGCGACCGATACCCCTCATGAGACAGTGCCCTCTCGATTTCCGGATGCGGATTCCATGATGAATTTATCGCCGGCACAGCATGAGTCGGATCGATTTTTCTCGCTTCCCTCGGCCGGAGGAAAAGAAGCCTCTCGGCCGCCGGTCGGCATCACGGCGGCCGCCATGGCGACTCGTCTAGATGGAAATCTTGCGGTGACGACGTCGGAGGGTGACAGGGTGACGTTCTCGGCGAAGGTCGCCGAGGATTTCCACAGCCTCGTCTATCGGGGAGGAGTAGGGTCCGACGAAGTCCTCGATTTCGAGACACTTGAGCATGACTATGTCGCCGGCCGTGGCGTCGGTCTTGTCGTGGAGGGCCACTTGAATGAACAGGAGCAGGACGAGATCGCCCGCCTCTTTAAGACCGCCGTGCAGATCTTCAGACAATTCTTCACGGGGCAGAGCGGGGCGGGATTTGCTCAGACGATCAGCCTCACCGATCAGTTCGCGGCTTCCTCTTCTCTCTCGACGCTCGATTTGAATCTCCATGTGCAGCGATCGGTGACGGTTGCGACTGCGGGACAGTCGGTCATCGACCCCGCTGCACCAAGCGGAGCGGATACCCCGGGTGCGGCGCCTCAGACGCTGACGGCGATCCCGTCTGCGTCGCCCGGTACCACGGCGCCCACCCAACTCTTCACTTCCGACCCGGAGGACCCGGCGGATGCATTGGCTGAGCGGCTCCTCGATGCGGTAGATTTCGGAAGCCTGCGCCGCCGCACGCTGCGTGAACTTCTTGCTCAGTTTTTGGTACGGGCTGAGCAAGAGGCGAGAGAATCTTTGGAGATCAATGACCAGCAAGCTGCCGTTGCAGAACGGGCGCGTAAGAAGGTGTTGGAGCGGGCGAATGAATCGGGGGAAGCGGGCCGCGTTTTCGTCGCAGTGTTGTCCTACAGCCGTACGATAGTCCGGCAGAGTCAATACGCCGTGCTGGCCTAGTCTTCTTGTTACGGGTGCGGAGGCCGGGCCGGCCCGGCCCGGCCCGGCCTCCTTTCAGTCCTCCTTAATTACTCCACAGACGCTGATACCACTTCTTTTCTTCGCCGACCGGCAATGCCGCAATATTCATATGCCGCCGAATGTCGCCGATGCTCCACCCGGTCAGGTTCGCCAGGGTCTGTGCTTCGCGCTCATACCGGTCGCGCAATTGCTGCCGGTAAGCCGTTGCGGCCGGACACTCATCCGTCCCGGTCCAGGGATGCCGGAGAACGTAGCGGGCCTGGAAGTTTGACCGGTCGGATGTTTCCTGGAACATCAGGTCCTCGGGGAAGTGCGCCGCGTCGTAGCGGACATGCAAACGGGTGAGGAACACGTTTTGGGCCTGTGATGGCGCGATGAAGGCCTTGCCGCGAGGTTTGAGGGCAAGAGCCTCTTGCCAGAACACGCCGAGACCGCGCAATTCGTCGGTTGACAGCGGATTGGCCGCGCAGGGGTCGCACCAATTCATGTCCCAGGCATATTCCATAAACACACCGCGCTCGCTCTCGCGCCTCACTTGCTGGGCGAACATGTCCTTGTAAAATTCGCCGAATTTCTCTTTGACATAGATCGGAATCTCCTGGGCCTCGGGGAGGCGCACCGTCCGATAGTTCGTCGTTTCGACGCGGCCCTGCTTCGTCAGGAAGTAGATGAAGAGCTCCTGGGCGCCGTCGGCGTTCACCGTGCCGAGGCGGATCGGCAGCATGAATTTCTCCGATTCAAAGGCGATCTGAAGCGGCCGCAGATGGGTAAAGCCCAGCTTCGTCTGTTCCGTCAGATTCACCTTTGCGACAAAGAACTTCATGCTCTGTTTCAAATAGCTTTGAAGGACGGCCGAGGCTCCGTTCGGAATCTTGTAGCCGTTCTCGGTCAGCCAGGCTTCGAGTCCGTTACTTTCCTTGGCCGAGAGAATCAGGATGTCGTACTCGCCCACGGTGTACTGCGCTTCAATGGCAACCCCGAGCGCGCGATCGCGTTCGGGTTTGGCCGAAGAGGCCGGCGCCATGCTTTTCGCCATATCCATCGAACGACGTTCATACAGCGCGACATGGCAAGGATTCTCGTCGAAGTATTCCACTAAACGCGGCGCCGAATAGTCGGCCAGGTGTTTCAGCACCGCCGCGTCGCCGATGTGGATCTGCTCTTTCTCCAGTACGGTCGGCACCGGTACCACCATAGCGAATTCTTTCACGTCGCCCTTGAAGTCGTTCGCCATCGTGATGACCGTCTTGTTGTCGTGACGAGCGATAGCGACCTCCGACGCCTTATTGAAGAGTTTCGTGTCGGCCTTGCCGACGTAGAAGCCACAGAAGGCGGAGGCGGTGCCGTTCCCACTGAAGAAAGCACCCAAGAGAATGGAGGCGCAGATCACGAGCATTTTCTGCGAGGACCTGCGGGTCCTGTCGGGGAGCAGCCCCCGCGCGCTCACCCCGCCCGGTGTGGGAAGAGGGGCGTGCCCCGTTGATCTCCTGTGCTCGCGCGACCCGCACGCAAGATCTATCGTATTCTTAAATTGCGGGCGGTGCTCGTCGCATGCGCGCAGTGGGAGATCAATCGGGGCACGCCCCTTGACGAGAGGGAGGCTAGCTTGGCGGAACCATTTGTAGTCGGCGCCCGCTCCCCGCCACCCACAGGGTAATAGCGCTTCAGAACATGAGTCTTCGATAGAACCTGCCTGACTTCTCATGAGATCCTCCTTTGTTGTGAAATGGACGAGGGAACGAGCATAGGGATGGAAATGGTTGAAGGTAATTCCCCAGCTGATGGCTTGGACCAAGAGTAACGAGTGCCGGGAAAGAGATAATCTAGTAATGGTACGAGCGGAGAACAGAAGATTAATCCCCACAACGGGCCGTTTGGTTTGAAGAAGCCGAACTGGATATAGAGCGCGACTATTGAAACGAGCAACGCGTACAGGATGCGGCCACTTCGCGAATCCGGTGTCGTCTTCGGGTCCGAGATCATGAAGAAGGCGAAGATCAGCAGCGCGCCGCTTTCGATCTGGTGCAGCGGGATTGTCAGCGGATCTCTCAGCCAGAGAGCTCGCGTGACGAGCAGGGTGATGTAGAAGCCGAGAAAGGCCAGTGTCACGTCCGCCCGCGCGGCGCGGGTGACGACCAGACTGCCGAGGCAGGCGATCAGAAACCCAAACCAGGCAACTTGCCCCCATTGTCCTGGCGAGATCCAGCCAAGCCCGCTGGCCAGCACAACAACGAGCGCGAGATTCGTCGGATTGAAGATGTGCTTGTCGTTCCAGCGAATGACGAACTTGCTGCCGATCGCGAGGAAGGCTGCCAGTGCCGCGACCGCCGGATCGTTCGCGCGAAGCAGCAGGCAGAGGGACAAGGAGGAAATCAGCGCGCTTTTGGGGTCGAAGGAAGGCAGCTTGTAGAAGCGTGTCGCACCATATTGCGTCAGCAGCGCGGTGCCGATCGTGAGAGCGATCTGCCAGATCGAGACATCGAAGTGGAGGAAGAAGAGCCCGTACAGGAGGAGGGTTGAGAGGCTGGCGATCTGGTACAGGCGGGGGTCACGCCAGAAGGCAGGTTTATTCGGCTGGTTCTTGTCGTTTACCTCCATGGAATCCTCCCTTCCACAGGAGGATATGGGGTCAGGTGTAGAATCCTTTCAGGGGGGAAAGGCGCCTGGTAGCAAGGGGTAGCGCCGGTGCCTCTCGTAGCGACCCTTCCGGACTCAGCCAGGTGGCAGCCTTCGGAAATTCCCTCGAAGACTCGGTCAGTTTCCGCTTTCCATCCTGGCTGAGTCTCGGTGGGGCCCCGCTCCTTCGGCAATGGCGCCCCCTCGCTACCACGCTCCTGGGGGGGGGAAGATAAGGCGGAGCTCGTCGCATGCGCGCAGTAGGAGACCAATCAGCCTTCCCTCCCCCTGAATGGAGAAATCAGCAAGCCCGGTGGGAGCACATACCGTAGGTGCATCGTTCGCCACGCGACCCGTAAGAGAAGACCATCTCTCACGCGAAGAGGAGGGGATATGCGGGCAAGCTTGGATGGAGCACTATAGGATTCCGTCATACACGCTCGTTGACAGCCTGTGGCGGTCGGCGGTACGGTTGCAGGCCTATGGAGAGGCATGGGACGTAACAAGAAGTTGCGAATCCGACTGGAGAGTTTGAAGCGACGGATTACAGATCATCGAATCAAGATCGCGCTTGAGCAACAGAGTGCGAATCACGATCGCAGGCTCATTCGGCACTAGGAAGTCGAGATCAAGGCGTGGGAAGAAACTGCGGGGAATATCGAGCGGTGGCTGAAGAAGGAGAAGCGCCATGATTAAGAAAACACGACAGCCGGCGGTGGCCGACAAAGATTCGCTCGTGGCGCCATCGAGCCCGCTACTGGACAACCACTTTGACGAGATTGTGGAGACTGCAGAGGAAATTCTGGGGCTTGTGGCTATCTTGAAAACGCTCTCACCCACGGATGCCAAGCGAGACGAGTACGAAGGACGGCTGTATGTGGCGCTCACCCACCTGGATCACCATGTGAAACCGGCCATCAAGGAATGGGATCGGGTGGTGGAGAAGATGCCGGAGAGTTGACCGGCCAACCTTGATTTCGCCGTTACCCCGCAAACAGTAAGTCAATACTCATGCCTGACCCCTAATTCTGGACCCTTGCGGGAAAGTCGGCAAGCGTAATGAACAAGCCGAATGAACTGAAGGGGTGCCCGCTACTGGCCGGCATTCCACCGGAGGACCTCCGCCGCGACTGTCCGACCGCTCGAGTTGTGGCGATTCGGCACCGCGGCACGATCTACCGGCAAGGGGAACCCGGGCGAACTGTCTTTTGCGTGCTCGATGGTCAGGTGACCATCGCGAGGGTCACCTATGACGGCGCGACTCTCACCACGGCGGCGTTGGGAGCGGGGGAGTTCTTCGGCCCTGCTCTGAGCGGCGCCACTGCCGCCGACGACACGGCGAAGGCGAAGGGAGCCGTGTCCATCTGGCGAGCGCCGATCGATGAGTTCCGGCGCCTGTTGCTGCATCATCCCGAAGTCGCCTGGGAATTTGTCTCGCTGCTCGCGCGGCGTGAGCGACAGATGGAACGCAGACTCGAAAGCTTTGCGTTCAAACGAACCGAAGCGCGGCTCGCCGAGACGTTCCGCGAGTTGTCAGGAGGGTTCGCGACGCGCTGCGAGCATGGCTTCGGACAGCACCTTCGCCTCACACAACAGGAGTTGGCCGACCTCGTAGGAGCGAGCAGGCCGGTTGTCAGTACGATCCTCAACGAACTCCGGGACAAGGGCATACTCGGATACAATCGTGAATATGTGTGCGTCCGCCGGATCGAAGATATTGAAAAGCTGATCGATTCTTGAAATCTGCGGCACTGTTATCTAGAAAACAGCGAAGGTATATTCGACCTGCCAGATTGTAGGCACGTTCCCATCGCGGGAGCGTCGGCGCGGCGATTCCGCGCGAACTGGCAGGAGGTCCAAGATGAATAAGGTTTATCTCGAGATCACGTTGAAGGTGCCCGCGAAGGATCGCGCGAAGGCCGGTGCTGTGTATTCAAAGTACAAACAGCCGTTTCTCACGACGATTCCCGGCGCGGAATCCAAGGAGCTTCTCATACGTGAAGAGGACGTCCAGGTGCTTCACGGATTCGATTCACGAGCCTCAGCTGAGAGCTACCTAAAGAGCGCGCTGTTCGGCAATGATGTCGTAAGAGAGTTGAAGCCCTACCTCTCGGCGGATCCGGAGATCCGGGTATACGAGTGCCAATAGAACGCGATTGTCGAGAATACGGCCTCACAACCGGTTGCAGCGGACGGCGTTTCACGCCGCCGCTGAACCGGGACGTGAGGCGACAGTATTTCTTCTTCCATCAACTAACCACCAACCTCAGAAGGGGATTCCATGAATCCAAACAAAGCCCTTTGGGAAAAAGGTGATTTCACGCGTATCGCTGCGACCATGCGCGAAAGCGGGGAAGCGCTCGTCGAGACGTTCAGTATCACGAAAGGCCTCAAGGTGCTCGATCTCGGATGCGGTGATGGAACCACAGCGATCCCGGCGGCGAAACGCGGTGCGGAGGTCCTAGGCGTCGATATCGCGAGCAATCTGGTTGCTGCGGGAAACAAGCGCGCACAGGAGCTGGGCCTCGCCAACTGCCGGTTCCAGGAAGGCGATGCATCCAATTTGGTTGAATTGAAAGATCATGCTTTTGACCTTGTCGTGAGTATCTTCGGAGCGATGTTTGCGCCCAAGCCCTTCGATGTGGCGAAAGAGATGGTCCGTGTCAGCCGGCCCGGGGGGCGCATCGTCATGGGGAATTGGATCCCCAACGATCCTACGCTGGTGGCGCAAATCCTGAAGATCAGCTCCGCCTATACTCCGGCGCCTCCCGAAGGTTTCGTTAGCCCGATGACCTGGGGAGTCGAGAGCCACGTCACCGAGCGCTTTGCCGCTGCCGGAACTCCGGCTGAGAAGGTCTCCTTCATGCGCGACACGTTTACGTTCAACTGTCCCGGCACCCCGGAGGAGTTCGTCGACCGGTTCAAGACCTACTACGGGCCGACCATGAACGCTTTCGAAGCCGCGGAAAAGAGCGGCCGTGCGGCGGAGCTACAGAGGCAACTGGAGGAACTCTTCAAAGCGCAGAACAAGAGCTCGCGTCAGGACATGACCTCCATTCCCGCAACCTTCTTGCGCGTGACGGTTGCGCTGTAAAAAGGTCGCGGCCGAGAACGAAGGAAATCAGGCGAAACCTAACGACTGGTTGCCGGGTCGAAGAGTGGGGTCGTCGAAGAGTGGGGTCGGGTTGAGGTGGCCCCGGAATAACAGACACGTGATTTAAACACCACACTCCTGCTGTTCGAACTCTTCCGGACTACGATAGCCCAGCGCCTGGTGTAAGCGCTGGCAGTTATAAAGAGCGGCATCACCTCGGACAGGTTTCAGGCGGGTTCCAATGGTCAAGGATGATGTGCGTCGGCATGGTCGATTCGGAGCGGAAGCCGGACAAGACTTCGCCCGGGTTTTTAGATCTCGATTGACTTTCCGAATCTGTCAGTAGCTTCTGGTGTCAAGTGCCGCGAAAGCCTGCGCTCAGAGGCAATGATTTCAGAACCATATTGTTGTGAGGAGCGACATGGAAGCACCAAGACCGCCGTTGCCGCCGTTTGATTCGCAGACTGCCGCGCAGAAAGTCCGCATGGCTGAAGACGCCTGGAATACGCGCGATCCCCAACGAGTCGCGCCGGCCTACACGCCGGACAGCGTGTGGCGCAACCGCGCCGAGTTCTTCTCCGGACGCGACGCCATCGTGCAGTTTTTGATGAGAAAGTGGAGCAAAGAGTTGGACTACCGCTTGATCAAGGAACTTTGGGCTTTTCATGGCAATCGCATCGCCGTCCGATTCGCCTATGAATGGCACGACGATTCCGGTCAGTGGTTTCGATCCTATGGAAACGAGAACTGGGAATTCGACGAGCACGGCTACATGAAGCGGCGGATTGCGAGTATCAACGACCTGCCTATTGCCGAAAGCGATCGGAAGTACCGATGGCCGCTGGGCAGGCGTCCTGACGACCATCCGGGGTTGTCAGCGCTCGGTTTGTAGCGGCGAGCGCGCTGGGGCATTTGGAATGGTCGAAAGAAGGCCTATGAAACCTGAGATACGTCGTATCGCGGATAGCACTCCGTTCCATGCCGGTACCGATTGGATCATGGGATTGCTCACTATGGGGGCTGCGGTCGGCGTTGTCTGGTGGTTCCAGCTTCCGCTGGAGTTCGATCTCAACTCGCCCTCGTTTAATCCGGCTGCGCTGCTGCCCGTGCTGCTTGTCGCCTATGGGTTAGTTCAGACGGCCAAGTCGATCCGCGCCCGCATGATTGGGCGCCGTTTCGGCCTGTCCGTATTCGAGATGGAGGGTGAGCGTGTGTCGTTGGGTCAAACGTTACGGGGCAGGGTCCTGACGGCGCGCGAGCTGGTGACATCCCACGGATTTCTGTTACGACTGCGCTGTATCGAGGAGGTATTGTATTCAGACATGGTGGGATCAAGGATGGGGAAGAAGGATCCGAGAGATGTCATCCGTTGGGAGTCTGAGCGGACCGTGACTACGCAGCGGTCGAGCTCAGAGGGAGTGCCGGTCGAGTTCTCGATTCCACGGGCGGCGATGGATGGTGTCGGGAAGGGGCGTCTCCGTTGGACATTGGAGATCGAGGCCACGGTCGGCGGCGAGCGCTACGAGGCGTTGTTCGGGGTGCCGGTCGTGGCGGAGGGATAAGAAACGGTGATGGACACGAAAGGACGCGCTTCGCGGTTGCACGCGGCGGTGAAAGGCGACGTCACGAATACTGGTCGAAGGAGATCTGCCGTCTATCGGGGGACTGGGTGGGAAAGCTAGCGGTCAATTCGAAACGGACACCGGGCGAGCTTGCGGCCAGGTGTGTTGAAGATGCATGAGCGCTTGTTCGAAGGCATCAGCGGCGGCGACGGCGCGTAACGTGTCGCGGGGGTCGGCTTCATCGGGAAAGATCGGTGCTGAATGGATCGACCGTCGAACGACAGGATATTGATTCGACCGGAGGGGGACTGTCGGGACTTCCAATGTCGCCCAACCACGCCCGCTGGCTTCCAGGATCGTCCGGCCGGTATTCCCATCCAATAATGCGAGCTCGGAAAGCGAGTAGTTCTTCACTTCGGAGCCTGAGACGGTGATCGCTTCGGGTCCGCCTACCGGCAATGCTGCCGGCGATTCAGTTTCCGTTCCCGACTGAACGACCACCAGTAGATGATGCACCTGTCGCCCTTGCGCCAACCGAATGAACTGCGCCCGCTCACGCGTCGGAGCGATTTGTGCGCCGTCAAGCACATGCATCACGCGAAACGTTCCGGACTGCTCCAAGGCGGCTCGACTCCACTCCGCCAGTTTCGCAAAACTTTCTTGGGAAAGTGCCGGCGCGGCCCCCTGTCCCTGCGCGTTGTTCAAGAAGAGGAGCCCGACATGGAGGGGCCGAGGCATGCGATCCGGGTCCGGCTTCTGAGCTTCAGCAGGTGACGGGCCGAGGTACTCGACGAGTCTCGGTGAAGGTCCGCTGCAGGCCACCCCGAATACGATCAAACAGGCGGCCGCGATTACAAGGAGTTGGTTTGAAGCGGACATGCCCAGATCTCCACTTGCCGATATCTTAGCAGAACATCGCATGTTCTTGCATATGGCTGAGAACGCGTCGCAAGAGGGTCGGACTCAGCTCTCCTCATCAGGTTGGTCCGCAAGGACAAGGCTATTCAGTACTGGACTTGCCTTTGGGTGACTAAAGTCACAGGGACTGCGTCCGGTAACGTGATGATTGGATTGAGAAGGTCTGGAAGCTCATGATATCTGTGGGCCCTCAGCCTTCGGAGGCATGCATACAAGTGGTGCGAGCGCGGAGGATTGCAGCGCGCCTTTGGGTCGGATTCTTGGTGGTACTGGGGCCGGCTTGGTGCCTCCCCAATACTCTTGCCCAAGTTCCTGCTGAAAGCATCTTTCAACAGTCGGAGAAGGCCCAAGGTCTTGCCGCACAGCATCTGGCTGAGGCGGGTGATGCAAACGCGCAATGGATGGTGGGGCAGGCGATGCTCTCACCGCCATCCACCGATCCGGCTGCGGCGGTAATCTGGCTCCGCAGGGCCGGGGATCAAGGGCATCCTTTGGCACAGCGCGATCTGGGGCTGTTGTACGAAGCCGGTTGGGGAGTGGAGCGCAATCTTGAAGAGGCATATTTCTGGTACTCACTGGCAGCCCTGCATGACAGCGGACGGGCCGCCGTCCGACGGGACGAAATCGCTACGGGATTGAACCGGGAGCAGCTCGATGCGGCTCAGCGGCGTCTACATACCTGGCGGCCTTCGAGAGAGACTGTGGCCCCTGCCAAGTAACCGACCGTTGACTCGTCGAGAATCAGCAAAGAAGGAATGGAAGAAATCGTGTCGAGGATTGCGGCCCAAATGGTCCCCCGCCTTTGAGTTCATAGTCGATGGGAAACGCCGCGGAGATTTTTGGTCAATCGTGCGAGGGAACCAATGATCCTCTGACCGATTATAGTTCCCCCAAGGCTCAACGGGCGGTAACGGTGGTCCTCGACATTTGTACGCTCGACTTAGCCATCCACATGTCGATACCTCATAGCCTTGATATTGTCGGGTGCTGCGTGGTGGGATTGAGGAGGCGCCGCTAACGGCCGTGCATTGAAGTGCCTATGAAACTAGCCTGGCGTCCGTAACTAGGTAGCCTCCACGGGCCACGACAGGATAGAGCGAAAAGATCGGCGTGTTGGCCGGAACGAAGGCCGTTGGGACATCCGGCAAGAGATGTAGATGCATGTTGACGAAATTAAAGCTGAGTCCTTGCTGCCAGGCCTGGTGCCCCATTCCGGCATACGCGGCAATTTTTTCAGATGCATAGGTCCTCGTCAACAGCCCTGCACCTCCTTCGAGCCCATATTCATGCAAGTCCTGCGCACCTTGCACAAGCAGACTGACGGCCGTTGCATCAAACCAGACCTTAATGTTGCACATGACCTGCACATAGGGTCCCAACGTATTCGTTCCTTCTAAGAAGGCCCGTGGGAGTCCGATCTCGAACGGCACGTCGGGATCGACGCGGCGTTCGACTGCGCCGATTTGCTGTTCCTGCAAAGTCGATACCGACACGAACAGCAGATGGGGGTCGTCCATGCGGATGTCCAAGACCTGGTCGTCGTAGTAGCTGCACAACCGTCCCATCTCGTAGCGGAGCGGAAACGAGTAACCCATCTTTGCGTACCAGATGCGCAGGCCGGCATCCAACGGATCGTTCGGTAGTCGACTGATCTTGAGATCGAACGGCAGCATCACATGCCAGGCCCCTGTGCGAGCCGCAACAAACGGAGCGCAGGCTCCGGGAAACTCCTTCGCCACGGCGATGTTATCCGGCTCGAATCGGCGGGTGGTACTCGTGAAGAGCTGCGCGACTTTTGCTTCCTTGGTCAGGCGATACTTTTCCCGATAGTACGCTGAGGCCCGTTGCTGGGCAGTGACGAGGAAGTAATCCGGCATGTCGGTTTCAATGACAATCTTCTGAACAGCGTGGCTCTGACCAAGCGGAGACCGCTCGGATTTCATTGCGCCCGTGTAGATGTCGAGTTCGGTCTGAAGCCGCTCGATATCCTGCCGGAGCTGTTGCAGCAGCTGGCGATCGAAGAAACTCGTGTGAGGAAGCAACTCGGCGGCATTTCGCAGACAATCCAGCTTCTGCGTGTAGCGTTTCGGCTCATCGGCGAACGTCTCGGCGATGGCGATGAGGAGATTGAATTGTTCGTCTGGACTCAGGGCGAGCTTCGGGAAGTTGTGATCTTTGACGAAGGTGAAGGCCATCGGTCCGAAGGATTCGGCCTTGCGGAGGTAGAGTGTCAGGAGGAAGTTGTAATGGGCTCTTGCTTCGTCCGGTGTCATGGACCCCTTTCCGGACAATTTTAGCGGGCGGAATTTCCAAGGCGCAAGGGATGTGAAAAAAATTCGGGAAGCATTGTTTCATTGAGGAATGCTGGCGTCTCTTGAATCCATTTAAGATTTCATGCCTCTGAGGGTCGATGCTGGGAGTATGATAGCCCTGTAGTATGGCTTTGTTTGGAGTGTGAAATGGAATTGGGAGATCTTATTCGGATCGGTTCGTATCTTTTTGTGCTAGGGGTGATGGCCGTATGGGAGGTGTTGGCCCCCAGGCGGCAGCTGACCGCGTCGAAGGCGTGCCGTTGGATGGGAAATCTGACCATCGTGCTGCTCAATACGGTCATGGCTCGGCTCTTGTTCATGGGCGGGGTCGTGGCGACGGCTGTGATGGCGGAGGAGCAGGGGTGGGGACTCTTCAATATGGTCGAAGGGCCGGCCTGGCTTGAGGTCGCGGGTGCGCTTGTCGCGCTCGACTTCATCATCTATTGGCAGCATCAAGTCTTCCACTACGTACCGATCCTCTGGCGGTTTCACATGATGCATCACTCGGATTTGGATCTGGATGTGACGAGCGGGGTACGGTTCCATCCCGTGGAAATCATCGTTTCGACGATGATCAAGTCATCGTCGGTGCTGGCGTTGGGTGTCGCGCCGGCGGCCGTCGTGATCTTCGAGATCGCGCTGAATGCGACGTCTCTGTTCAATCACAGCAATGTGCGGATGCCCTTCGGCCTTGATCACGTATTGCGATGGTTCGTCGTCACGCCGGATATGCATCGCATCCACCATTCGACGAACGTGCGCGAAACAAACAGCAACTTCGGCTTCAACGTGCCCTGGTGGGACCGTTTGTTCGGGACCTATTGTGCGGAACCGGCGTTGGGCCAGACAGGCATGAAGATCGGGCTGGAGCATCTGGGACCGCCTGTCTGCTTGAACCTGTTCATGATGTTGCGATTCCCGTTCGTGACGCACCTCGGCCGCTACGCCGAGCGTACTCAAGCATGAATTGGATGCCACTCCAATCCTCGTGCCCCCTCCATGCTTGAATCGCTGCTGGTCATTGGGGCGTTGCTCGCGGTCGGGTTGATCGGACTCATCACGGTCGTCATTACGCCTCAGCTTATGATCGAGTTCGGTCTTTGGGTGTTGGCAGCAGGGCTGCTCATCGGCATTCCAACAGGGCTCTGGTACCACGTCGTGCTGTATCGGCAGCTGGCCGGACGCATTACCCTCCCGCGGCGTTGGTGGAAGGCCCCGGTGGAATTGCACCAGTTGCTAACGCCGCAGGAGTTCACGCGAGTGCGTCCTTGGTTCATGTCGGGCGCGATCGGATTCGTGCTCTGTCTGGTCGGCGGCGTGACGGCGATCGTTGGGCTGTCGGTCGCAAGATTCTATTCGTGATTGATCTGCGGCGTTAGTCGACGCCGTGTAATTTCACGAGGTTGGTCCCACCCGGTCGTCCCGCCAGCGTACCGGAGAGAATCACGATTCGCTCGCCGCTCTTCACAAATTGTTCTGCTTTGAGACGGTGCACGGCCGTGTCCATCCGCGCATCGGTCTGCTCAATCTGCGGCATGGTGAAGGGACGGACGCCCCAATAGAGGGCCATCCGTCGTTTCACCGATTCGAATGGTGTGAAGGCGATGATCGGGGCTTTCGGCCGCCGTTTGCCGATCAAGCGGGCCGTCGTACCCTGTTCGCTAAAGGCCACAATAGCGCTGGCACCGGTAGTCGTGGCGGCAGATGCAGCCGCGGTGCAGATGGCTTCCGGAATCGACAGGTTCTCCCGCTGTGACTCTTGTTGAAGCGTCACTCCGGGCTCCACTCCTTCCTCCGCCGCACGAATGATGCGATCCATGACGTGCACCGCTTCGATCGGATAGGCGCCGACTGCTGTTTCTGACGAAAGCATGACGGCATCGGTCCCGTCGAAAATCGCATTGGCGACGTCCGATGCTTCGGCTCGAGTCGGTCGCAGTGCGTGGGTCATCGATTCCAGCATTTGTGTGGCTGTAATGACGAGGCGGTGGCGCCGGTTGGCTTCCACGATGATGCGCTTCTGCAGCACCGGCACTGACTCGGGTCCAAGCTCCACGCCCAGGTCGCCGCGGGCGATCATCACGCCGTCGGCTTGCTCCAAGATGTCGTTCAACGAAGCGATGGCTTCGCCCCGTTCGATTTTGGCGATGATCGGTTGGTCTCCGCCCCCGTCGGTAATCCATTGTCGCGCGGCCCGAATGTCATCGGCATTCCTGACGAAGGAGAGGGCGACATAATCTACTCCATGAGCGATGCCGAAGTGGATGTCGTTGCGGTCCTTATCGGTTAATGTCGGCGCGCTGATGGCGGTGTCCGGCAGGTTGATGCCCTTATGCGAAGCGACCGAACCGCCTGTGTGGACGGTGCATTCGACCGCTCCGCCGGTGATGCGATCGACGGTGAGTTCCACAAGCCCGTCATTGATCAAAATGCGCGCACCCGATTTGACGTCTCGCGCCAGGTAGGGATAGCTCACGGGGATGGTCTGAACCGGCGCGGTCATCTGCGATCGAGCGCCGAGTTGTCCTCCGGACTGTGCGAACATCGTCGTGAGAAGCACGGATTGGCCGGCCGTCAGCTCAATCGGTCCGTCTGCCAGATCGCCTATGCGAATACGTGGGCCCTGCAGATCCTGAATGATTGCCACAGCGGTCTGTCGCCGATCGGCTGCTTGCCGAATCGCCTGGATGGCGGCCGCATGGGACTCGTGTGTGCCATGTGAGAAATTCAGCCGCGCGACATCCATACCGTGCTCGATGAGCCGGTCCAGCATCGTTGCGCTGTTGGTGGCAGGTCCAATCGTGCAGACGATTTTGGCTTTACGCATGGTAATCCAGCGGAAAATTATCGGCCAAGCGGAATGTCAATGGTCAGTTGTGCCGTCGGGGCGGAATCTCGATTGACCACATACGTAGCCTGTTCTTGTCCGACAGATTCCTGGAGTTGGTTCGCGACGGGCCGGTCGAGCAGCATGGCCTCCTGTCTGGTGATCGGCCCGAACGGCACGCGGGAGAGTCGGATCGTTATTGTGCCGCGTTCAGATGGGAGGAGAATGCTCTGCCGCCGGCCTGCGACGAGTCGTGACGAGATCTGTCCACTTTCTTTCTGGGGAAACAATAACTGCACATTGGACGATTCCGCCGTTGTCCAAACCTGCACGTAGCTCTCCTGGTTGGCTTCGACGGTCAGTTGCCCTGACGCGAGGCTGTAACGAAGGCCCAGTGGCTTGGCAACAGCTGCGAGTTCTCCAGCGTTGCCTGCTGCAGCGACCCGATCCTTCTTTTGTTCGAGCCGTCCAAATTGTTGGAGCCCTTCGTGCAATGGTATCATGGCTCGTTCTTTCTTTTGCGTCATCATGCCGGCGTCGGGACGAGCCGACTCTCCATAGTAGAGGGCGCGGGCGCCGGTAGCCGGTCCACCGACGGCGGCCGCAGGAGCGTTGATACGCGCCGGCATTTCCGCGGGAGTCGATGCGACGTCTTGCGGTGCTTGGTCTGCGGTGGCCTTTTGTTCAAGAGCACCGGTGAGTTGCTCCTGTGACTTGCCTAACGCGACTGGTGCGTCGGCTTGTCTCCGTGTCTCGTCCTGCTCGGTTCGCTGCGTGGGACTGTCACGCGAAGCACGAGGCACAGCCTGTTTCTGAGATGGAGGCGATGGAGCGGCACGCTCTCGTCTCGCCGTCTTGTCGGTCATTGCCTCGATCTTCGCCGGTTCGACAGGCGGAGCCAGGTGTTTTTTGGCCTTCAACTCTGCTTCCTTCATCAGCGCAGATTCTGATTGTGGCGGCGGGGTCGCTGAAGTTGACGGGGGGGCCGGTTTTGCGTCTTCAGTCGCAACCAACCGGGCTGCTTGCTTCAGGCTGTCTTGATATATTCTAGTCCCCAGCACGACGGCTAAGGCTGCTGCAGCAAGTCCTCCGGCCCAGGCAAGTCCGGCAGGGCGGCTGAACCACTCGAGCCATGACCACGAACCGCCCGCCGCTCTCGTCTTGTTTAAAGCTTGCAGTAAGCGGTGGCGGACGGCCGGATTGGCCAGCAGTTCTTTCAGCGCCTGCTCGTCTGCCAGCGCGTTGAACAGTTGCTGATCCTGCAGTGCCGCCGCATAAAGCCGTTGCTTCTCTTCCGGCGTCAACGTGTCCGCCGCGAACCCACCTAACAGTTTTTCCAATTCGTGATTCATGTCTCAACAACTCAACATTCAAAACTAAACATTAAAAACTGATTACTCCCAACTCCCGCCCATCAAGGCCAACAGTTGTTTCCTGCAGCGAAGATCCCAGTGTAGATCGTGTTGATCGATGCTTGGCCCATGATCCGCTGTATCTCCGGAAAGCTCTTTCCCTCGAGCTTCCACCTAAACAGTTGGCGGCAGCGCTCTCCCAGTTGGGTGATGGCGGTCAGCAGCCGCTCCTCCCGTTGCTTCTGATCCAGCTGGGTGGCCGGATCGTCATTTGGGTCTGCCAGCGGCAGGTCCTCGACCGATTCCTGATTATACTCACCGCGCCTTAGTGACTTGCGATGGGCATCGAGCATTTTGAACCGGAGAACTTGGAAGGATAGGGGGACAAGTTCGGTCAACTCGCTGATATGCTGGTACTTTTCTTGGAGCACCATCAGGACCTCTTGGGCGAGATCTTCTGCCTGGTCCCTCGCTCCTCGTGATGTTGCGAAAGCCAGAATCCTTTCACGAAGCGCGGTGAGCAACTGCTCTCGATCCATGGCGCCGTCAAGTTTACCGGGATTCTTGGAGAATGTCGCCGAGCGACCTGAATCCGAGCCCGAGGCCCCGGCACACTTCGACTTGCCGGTCGAATCGATTCTTCGTGTGGATCATCCGGCCCAGCGAACCAAGGCCGACGCGACCCCATGCGGCAAGGTGAAAGACCGACAGCGGGTAGTCGGTGCCGTAGAGCAGGCGATCATGGAGTTCGGGATAGCGGCGCAGATAAAGCAGCATTCGGAGGCGGTTGGGCAAGGTCAACGCGGAGATGTCGCAGTAGAACTGTGGGTAGCGTCTCACGAATTCCCGCAGCGTCGGGATAAACTTTTCATAAAAGATCAGTCCGTAGCTGCAGGCATGGGCGGCGATGACGGTCGCCCCTTCGTCGAGCGCTACTTGCAGCCGGTCCGGGTCTCCGACCGATTGATCCTTGCCGATCAAGCTGAATTCGTAGCCGACATGGCTGAGGAACGGCAGCCTCCGTTCGGCGAGCGTACGATAATACGGCTTATACTTCGGATCGGCCGGATTGAAATGCTGGGCGTTGGGGAGCACTTTGATCAAGACCGCTCCCGCATCGGCGCATCGATGGATTTCATCCACGGCGTCCTCCCGTTGCGGGTTGATCGACGGGCCGGCGAGGAACACGTCCGGATGCGCCTTCGCGGTCTCCAAAACACAGTCGTTGCCGATCATGAATTCCGTATGTTGTCGATTGAGCAGCCCCGTCTGATCGTAAAAGCCGTCCATGCCGAGGAGCACGGCCTTCTGCACGTGTTTTGACGCCCGCAGTTCCGTCAACAGGTGGTCGAGATATTTCCGATTTGCGTAGCGGGGATGCGCCGGCGAGAGTTCATGTTTCCAGAGCAGGAAGCGAAAGAGAGGACTGGTGAGCATTTTGGGCGAGATATAGCAGCCATTGTCGCCGTCAGGCAGCGCCGCCAGATGCACGTGGCAATCGATCAGAGATTTCTGAGCCGTATCTCGTGAGGCGTCGTGCGTGAAGCGTGGTTTGGAAAGAGACATCGGTTGGCCGCACTATCCGGTCGCTGTGATCTTATCTTGCGAGATACGCTTCACGCTTCACGAGCAGAGAGCCGTTCCATGGCGATCCGCTTTAAGGCGCGGAGATCCATCTTGCCGGTTCCCAGTACGGGCAGGGCTTCGACCTTGACGAAGTTGGCGCGGGCCGGAATGAACAGATTCGGCAAGCCGTTTGAAGATAGTTGGGCCACGATGCCGGGAATCTTTTCCTCGTCTAAGGTGTGAAGCACGGCGAGCTGTTCCCCTTTTCGTTCATCGGGAATTCCGGTAACGGCGAAGACTTGCATTTCGGCGCCTGCCGCCTGCTGCAAGGCTTCTTCCACTTTGCCGTGCGGAACCATTTCGCCGCCGATCTTCGAGAAGCGCGACAGTCGGTCCGTGATGGTGAGAAACCCGTCGTCATCCAGCATCGCGATGTCGCCGGTCACATACCATCCGTCGGTCATCACTTTGGCGGTCAGATCCTCTCGACCTAAATAGCCGTTCATGACGTTCGGACCCTTTACGAGCAGCATGCCGGGTTGTCCGGGTGGGAGGGGAGCCGAAGTCTCGGGGTCGACGATTCGCACCGACACACCAGGCAGCGGCTGGCCGACGGTCCCTCTCCTTGACGCAGGTTGGTAGTAACCGGCCGCCCGGAAGTCCGGACAGTTGACTGCGACTACCGGCGCGCATTCCGTCACGCCGTACCCTTCAATCGGTCCGATGCCGAACTTGTCCTCGATGGCCTGGGCCAGGCGGGTCTGAAGCTTCTCGGCTCCTGTCAGGACGACGCGAAGCGAGCTGAATTGCTCCGGCGTGCAGCGTCGATAGTACAGTTGTAAGAACGTCGGGGTCGTCACCAGGAAGGTGATCTTGTAGCGACGGACCAACTCGCCGATAGCCGCCACATCCAGCGGCGAGGGGTGGAAGACCATACCGGCGTTGTTGAACATCACCAGCCAAAATACCAAGTAGCCGAAAGAGTGGAAGAACGGCAGGATGCCGAGTACCCGCTCTTCTTGAAACAGGTGAAGCACCTGGCTGGCTCCCTCCGCATTTGAATCGACGCTGAAATGCGACAGCATCACTCCTTTTGGTTCCCCCGTACTGCCGCTGCTGAAGATGATCGTCGCCAGGTCATCCATCGTGACGGGCGTCTTGTGTCCGCAGGCACGTTCGATGACCCGCATCGTCCCAAACAGCGCCAAGAGTACGGCCAACGCTTTCGCGCCGGCGGTGATGGTCGCGGCGATGTCCTCGATCCAGAGTACGGTCGGACCTGCGGGTAGTTCAAGCTTGGCCTTGTCGACAAACACTCTGCTGGTCACGATGGTGCGAAGTCCGGCTAATCTGACCGCAGCTTCGAGCCCGGACTTGCCGACGGTGTAGTTAAGATTCACGATCGTTTTTCCGCATAGAGGGGCGGACACGTTGATGAGAGCCGCAGCCACGGTGGGAGGCAGCAGCGCACCGACGCGAGCTTGGTGCTGCCAATGGGGCCGGAGCGCACGGGCCAATGCGATGGATCCGATCAATGCCTTCATGGCGGAGACGTGAGGCCGGTTCTGGTCCGCCATCGCCAGGCGGAAGGGGTAACGGCGCATGGCGCGGATGAAGGCGCGATGCAACGGGAGACGATCCGGTTTTCGGTGTTGCCAGGCCGCCTCGCCGAGTTCCCGAATCTTGTTGCGCAACTCGTAAGCGGGTGTGTCGGAGGGGAGGGGGGCGCCGAAGGAGACGGTTACAGGATAGGGGAATCGTTCCGGCATTTTCCACAAGAATTTGCCGTGATTGAAACTGAAGATGCTGCCCCAGACCCGGTCGAGATGCACCGGAAGAATCGGCGCGGTCTTACCCTTCATGATCCGCTCGAAACCGCGGCGGAACGGCAAGAGCGTGCCGGTGCGAGTGATCTGCCCCTCCGGGAATATGCAGACGATCTCGCCTTTATCGATTGCCGCGCCGGCGTCGCGGAGAGCGCGCAAGACGACGCGGAGGCCGCCATGGGACGATATAGGGATGACGCCCATCGTCTTCATCACGGGCTTGAAGAGCGGATGCTCCGCATATTGCGCATCGACGACGAAACGAACCGGCCGGTCGAGGCTGGCGATGAGCAGGAATCCGTCGATGAATGACACGTGGTTCGGAACGAGCAAGGCGCCGCCGCGCTGGGGGACATGCTCGTGGCCGACGATCCGCAGGCGGTACAGCGAATTGGTCAGGATTACGAGAACGACGCGGATCAAGGCTTCGGGCAGGAGCCAGAGTGCCCAGGCCGTGCCGAGTACGGTAAAGGCGGCGGCGGCGGTAAAGATGCCGGTCGTTGAGACGCCCGCATTCGCCAGTGACCCCGCACCGAGTGAGCCCAAGAGAATGCCGGTGAACACACAGGTGTTTTCGAAGGCGATCACCGAGCCGCGACGATCGGCCGGCGCGCGCCATTGGATCAGGGCGTTCAAGGGAACGAAGATCAACGCGCTCGACATACCCAGCATCACCATGAAGGCCAGTGTTGCGGAAAAGTTGGGTGCGAAGAGGCCGAGTGAGGACAGGATGATGGCCACACCGGTCGCTCCAAGCGGGATCAAGCCGAATTCCACGCGCGACTGCGACATGAGGCCGACCAGCCGCGCGCCTATGCCGATGCCGATGGAAAGCATCATGAGCGGGAGGCCGGATTGCCAATCGGCCACGCCCAGTACCGCCTTGGCATAGACAAGAATGTTTTGAGCAAAGAGACTCGCTATCGTCCAAAAAAAGACGGCGCCGATGATCGCGAGCCGCAACATACGGTCGGCCGCCAGTGCCGACCAGGCTCCCTGCAGGGTGTTCAGCAATCCGCCGTCGGCTCGAGCGGGAGGGACCTTCGGAATCGACCAGGCGGCGCCAAAACCGATCAGCGAGATCACGGCGAGCAGCAGCGGCGCGAGCCAGACCGAGGGAGCTGTGATGGAAAGCAGAATGCCCGGCGCCGCGGTGCCGGTCAGGATGGCGGCGAACGTCCACATTTCCAGCCGGCCATTGCCGGCCGCCAATCGTTCGTGCGGCAGCAATTCGGCCAGGATGCCGTATTTTGCGGGGCTGAAGAGGGCGCTGTGGACACCCATTCCTCCCAATACGATCAGCGGCAGAATGCCGCCGGCCGGATTGATCCAGAGTGCGATCGTTGCCAAGGTCATAAGGCCGACCTCGACGGCTTTCATCGTGATGATGACGGTGCGTTTGCTCACACGATCCGCCAGTACGCCGGCGAATACGGAAACCAACGCCAACGGGAGCGTGAAAATAACGCCGGCGAGGGTCGTCTGTGATTGCTCACCGGCCTCGAGAGCGGCCCCTGGCTCGGTAACGGCGGCCAACTGACGGATCGCCAACAAGATGACCATCAGTTTCCAAGCGTTGTCGTTGAATGCGCCGCAGAATTGGGCGATGAGGAGACCGCGCAAGGGGTGAGAACGAGGTTGGTGCTCCGGCCCGGTCGTTGGGATCATTTCTGGAGGCTATTGTGCCTGATCTGCAGAGGTTGTGGGAATAGGCAAACCTTCCAATTCCATGATGCGGAGCGCGTTGGTTGTCGGGCAAGGCCCCGGACGGAGCCTATAGTCGAATTCGAGTGCGGCGGCGCTGACGGTCTCCTGGAAATGCGCATTGGTAAGCGTGGGGATCTCCTTCGCCAAGTCCGTCAGTTCGAGGTCGTGCGTGCTGACCAGGCCGAAGCCATGCCCTGTCGCCAGCGCTTTGATATAGGCTCGGCTCCCGATCAGTCGCTCCCGGTTGTTCGTCCCCTTGAAGATTTCGTCGATCAGAAAAAGAACCGGCGGCGCCGACCGTTCCTGCGCCCGATCCATAATCGCTTTCAGCCGCTTGACCTCTGCATAGAAGAACGACAGCCCTGCATCGAGCGAATCATCGACGCGGATGGAGCAGGCTAATCGGCTCCAACTCCATTCGAAACGCTGCGCGCACACCGGGGCTCCGGCCTGGGCCAGGCAGAGGTTGATGCCGACCGTGCGCAGGAAGGTACTTTTCCCCGACATGTTCGAGCCGGTGATGAGTTGGATCGTGCCTGGTCCTTCGATGGCAAGCGTGTTGCCGATGCGGACCTTAGACGAGATCAATGGGTGCCCGAGACCGGTCGCTTGCAGACCGAATCCCTCCCTGAGAATCGGCCAGGTATAGTGCGGATGGAGATAGGCGAAATTCGCCAAGGCGCCGGCCGCCTCGATCTCGGCCAGGCAATCCAGCCAGTTCGGCAGATGGCGGCCGATTTTCTCCTGCGTTTGTTGCAACTCTTTTGTGAACCATAAGTCCCAGGGACACAGGGCGTTCACGGCAAGATGGACGAGCGGATGCGCCTTGATACTGATCGCATGAAGCGTCCTTGCCGCGCGAGCCAGGTGTGCCGACGGTCTCGAATCCTTCAGAAGGAGCGGCGCGCAGGTTTCTCGGAGCGCCGCCCCCGATCCTACCGCCTGCCGTTCAAGGTGCCCCAGCACGATGCCGAGTCTCTCCATCTCATGGTGGAGCCCGACGGCATGCTCAAGAAGCTCTTCTCCTTGGTCGGTCTGCAAATAGATCAGCGCGTAAAGGGCGAAGGGAAACATCCAATAGCCCGGCAGCCAGTTGAACAGCGCGCCGAGGATCAGGATCGCCGTCGTAAGCGCCAGTCCCGTTTGGACGGCCAACAACAGACGCAATCGCGGCAAACCGACCGGGTGTTCCAGCACTGCAGCCAGGCGCCGGCCGTTGATTTCCTCTTTCCCTGCCAGCGAGGCCAGCAGTGCGAGCCGGTCCCGAAAGAGCGAGCGAGGACCCAGTTCCTTGACCAGTCGATGCCTCTTGCTGAAATGTGACGATGAAACGGGTTGCGTCAGGAACCACGACGTAAGGCGGAGCCGTCCCTCGTCGGAGAGCGTGTTGTCGATCAAGTGCAGCAACGAATGCGGACCCGTAAGATCAAGGTCTTTGGCGTACAGGTGAGAAGCGTGCTCCGCGCCGCCGCGAAGAGGAATGGCCGTCCAGTCCAAGCGGACCCGAGCGAGGTGAACGGACTTGATCTCGCGCCAGATACGCAGCCGGTGAATCCGCTGCTCCAGCCTGCTATGATACGCAGCCACGACCAGAAAGACGGCGACGAAACCGGCCAGCGCCCAGTTACCGCTTCGGTACCAGCCGGATCGAAACAAAGCGACGGTGCATAGAAGACCGGACACAAAGATGATCAGCCGCCATTTGGTCAGCCGGGTGCTACCGTCGGTGCCGCGACCGATCAGCCCGTCGATCCTCGATAGGAGCCTCTCAAGTTGTGCCGAGCGCGAGGGAACGGCCATGGCCAGAAACCTTACTGGAAGGCTCCGAGGCCGTCAATGACTCCAGGGTGGGTGGACGTTTGTATTGTCTCCACGGTAGATGCCGGGGAATTGTTAGGGCTGCTCGATGATCCGGCGGCTCAAGGCGCCTGGCAGGACGAGCAGGCCATTCATCTGTACTGGCCTGCTCAGATCTGGTCGCCTGATCTTCTGGCAAGCGTGAAGCGAGCGGTCCGTCAACTGGATAGCGACGGTTCATCGATGCCGCAGATTCTCGTGCAGCGGGTTCCGCATGAAGACTGGAACAGGCAGTGGGCTCAGTCCGTGAAGCCGCTGTACGTGGGCCGTCGCATCGTCATCCGTCCGAGCTGGGAGCAAATCAACGTCGTTCCGGGACAGGTCGAAATCGTCCTGGATCCCAAGCAGGCGTTCGGGACCGGCCACCATCCGACGACCAGAATGTTGCTGGAATGGATGGAAGACGTCGTTTGTGGCGGCGAGTCGGTTCTCGACGTCGGGACCGGCAGCGGGTTGTTGGCCATGGTGGCGCTTCGACTGGGGGCAGCGAGGGCCGTGGGAATCGACAACGATCCGGTCGCAATCGAATGTGCTTTGGAGTACGCAGCCCTCAACCGGTTCGGCTCCGAGCTGTCGTTCTGGACGGCGTCACTTACGAAGGAGCCTCCGTTCGATCTGGTGCTGGCAAATTTAGATCGACGGACGCTTCTTGAACTGGCCGATAGGCTGGCAGGCGCCACAGGAGGAAGATTGTTGATTTCAGGTCTCTTGACGGAACAGCGGCAGGAGATCGTCGAGACGTTCGCACGCGCGGACCTATACCCGCGCCGACAACGGGAACGTGAGGGGTGGTTGGCGATGGAGTTCAGCCGAGCGCAATCTTGTGAGGATGCATGACGATGAACAAGTCCGGGCGGCCGCCCTATCCCCATGTGCACCAAATCAACGTCTCAGATGGAGGCATTCCCAAGCGCCCGGTACTTGAAGCCAAAGTGACGAAGTCGGGGATTGCCGGAGACCGGCAACGCAATCTCAAGCTACACGGCGGACCTGAGCGGGCGATCTGTCTTTACTCGTTGGATCTGATTGAACGATTGCAGGAAGAAGGGCACCCGATAGATGCCGGATCGACCGGAGAGAACCTTACGTTGGCCGGTCTCGACTGGAACGAACTGGCGCCGGGAACGCGCCTGACGGTTGGGCCGGAGGTGCGATTGCAGATCGCCAGCTACTGCGCCCCATGCGAATTGAACGCCTGCTGGTTTCACGACAAGGTTATTGAACGGATCTCCCAGAAGACGAATCCCGGTTGGAGCCGGCTCTACGCGCGCGTGCTGGCTGAGGGAATCGTGCGGCCGGGAGACGCGATCCGAATAGAATTGTTGTGAGTTGTCAGTGTTGAGTGTTTAGTTGAGGCGTAACTCAACACAAAAAAACTAAGAACTCAAAACTGGGTTTCAGAAGATGGACCGTGTACTTGAGCCGGAATTGATGGAAGACGAAACCCAAGTCGCGGCCTATGCGAGCGCGAATTTTGAGAGGGAGAACCAGGGCTTTGTCGATCGATTTCGCGAATGCTTTCCCGACTTCGACCAAGGGCATGTGTTTGATCTCGGATGCGGGCCCGGCGACATCCCGGTGCGCCTGGCTAAGGCCATCCCAGGATGTCGCATAACCGGATTCGACGCATCGGCCCCAATGATTCGACTGGCCGAACAGGCGGTATCGGCGGCCGGGCTGGCGGAGCGCGTGACGTTTCGGTGTGAACGGATTCAGGATATTGCCGGCGCAAACCAGGCCGACGCCGTGATCTCCAACAGCCTGCTCCATCATTTGCCCAATCCGCTTCAGTTCTGGAATCGAATTAGAAGGCTCGGGAGGCCGGGTTCTCCCGTGCTCGTGATGGATCTCCTGCGTCCCCAGTCCCAGGAAGAAGCGCAGGCGATCGTCGCTCGCTATGCGTCGGGGGAGCCGGAGGTGCTGCGGAGGGATTTCTACAACTCCTTGTTGGCCGCGTTTACCGAAGATGAAATCACTTCTCAGTTGGCCCGGATGAATCTCACCAGACTGTTGATTGATGTGGTCGATGACCGTCATTGGGTGGTCGGGGGACTGATCCACTGATGTTCAGACTAGTGTGGATGCTTGTGCTGCCGTTCGTTGCGTTTCCATTGTTTTCGGCATCGGCTCAGCTCGATCGGCTTAGAAAAGCCAAACCTTCCGATATCCGGAAGGTCGCCGACACCCCCTTGGTCGAGATCCCGGCGGGAGAGTTCGTCATGGGAATCGACGGCATGCAGGCCTTGGAGGACGAGAAACCCGCGCACCGACCCTGGGTCGATACCTATATGATCGACCTTCACGAAGTGACCACAGCGCAGTATGCGGTTTTCCTCTCCTCCTCAGACGACCGACCTCGGCCATGGCAATGGGAAACGGTGAATCTAGCTGAGCACGGAGACCGTCCCGTCATCGGCGTGGATTGGTTCGATGCGGAAGCCTACTGCCGATGGAAGGGCGGACGGCTGCCGACTGAAGCGGAATGGGAGAAGGCGGCACGCGGGACAGATGGCCGGCTCTATCCCTGGGGCAACCAGGTACCGACGAAGGATCTGGCCAACTTCGCCATCGGCGCGCGATTCAGCTATAGCCAGGTGCTGTTGCCGGTGCAATCGTACGAGCAGGGCAAAAGTCCCTATGGATTGCATCAGATGGCCGGCAATGTCTATGAGTGGGTTAAGGATTGGTATCAGTCGAACTATTATGAAAGCTCCTCCCCTCGAAACCCGCAAGGTCCGGAACGGGGGGACTTCAAAGTACTTCGCGGCGGATCGTGGTCAGATTTGCCGAAATATCTTCTGACTTATAGCCGCTTCAAGCTCCCACCGGAGACTCGAAACAGTTACGTCGGCTTCCGCTGCGCCAGGTAGCCTTCAACACAGCCTTCCAGCAGGCTGCGGAAAAACTCATTTTGGCATCTGTAGCCGTTACGGATATGGAGGTATGAGAGGACGCTGAACAGCCCTGTAGGATGCGCAAGAAGACCGTCCAGCAAGGCCGCAGCGAGCGAAGAGGCGAATATCGAACTTTGTGCCCTACGCCGAGCCTCGGAGCGACGCAAGAACGCCGCTCGCGGATTTTTTGCCCATCGTGCTAGAAGATGCTCTTGCTCACTTCCGCAGAACGAGGGCTCTCATTGCCGGCATTGTCATAAGCCGAGATTGCGAAGAAGTACGTCTGGCCCGTGGGGAGATTGTTGATCGTGTAGGTGCCGACTCTGCCGACCGTGAAGGGTGAACCGGCATAGTTGTAATTGCCGGAAGCGGTTCCCACATAGATCTTGTATCCGGCAAGATCCGCCTCGCTCCCGATGGTCCAGGACAACGTGGCGCTTCCTGTCGTGGGGGCAGGCGGTGGCGGGGCAGGCGGTGGAGTGGAGGGCGGCGGAGTGGAGGGTGGAGTGGAGGGCGGTGGTGTCGGCGGCGTACTGGGGGGAACGACGAGCGGAGCAGGAGGGGCCTGCAGCAGATTCACGAGGGTGGAGTTCCGGAGAAGGTTGAAGGCGGATCTTGCCCCGCCGGAACGTCCTGAAGAACCGGTCCCTGCCGCTGCAACGGGCTGGGCTACCGACGCAGCTGCAGTGGGCGTGGCTGTTTGGGAAGTGACCGGCGTAGAGGCGATTCCTCGAGTTATGGAACCCGCGAGCAACGATGACTGGGAGGCTGGCTTTGACGTCGCCTGTGCAGAGCCGACGCTGGAGGTGGCTTGAGTGTTCGAAGGAGCCGGCTGTGCCACTGGTACGGTCGGTAGGGTAGTTGCTTGCTGCGACGATTGAACCGTTGCTATCGGCAGTGAGGTCAAGTCTGCCATGGGGCGCCGTGTCAGTCTTCGATGAGGGCTAGCGGCCGTTCCTGACAGGATTTGGCCCGAGGCCTGCCCGGCGGCGGAGATGTCACCTGATCGCGAGAGCTCAGGCCGAGTAGTCGCAGGGCCGGGCCGGTGAATCAGGCTATGCCTTGTACCGACCTCTTGGGCTAGGGCGGATACCCCGAACCCAGCGAGCAGAAGGCCGGCTGCAGCAACCAAGAATAATGAATTGGGTTTTGGCCCTTGCCTTCTAGACATCATGCGGTACCCGGGATTCCTCAGATTACTCAAAAGGACCGTGGTCTCCTCAAAGCGGGGGCTGCATCGCAATGAATATGCCGAGAATTACAGGAAGGACTTCCGGCTGGTCGGGGGGATCATTATTCGGAACGAATTGATTTTCATAAGGAAAGTGCGTTAGTTGCAATTTCCTCTTGGGGGAGAGGAAAAGGGGCACGAAAGTGCCAGTGGAGGCTGCTCCATGCGACGGGTACCAATGCGTACCTCTTGCAGCAGTTAGACGAGAAACAGGGCAAGGAGGAGAATTGCGTTGAGGAGGCCGAGGGAGGAGTAGTACAGGACTAGGCTACGATCGGCAAGCCACGCAGTTTTCCATTGCTCCGGATACAGGGACTGATTGTCCAGGAAGAGGCCTTCCTCGTAGAAGCCCAGTGCCCGCTCTAGTTGGATCAGCATCTGCTTGGCCAGCCGGTGGCGGTAATGCTGCTGCAGGATCAGGCCGCTGAAAAGGGCGCTCCAGACTAGGCTGGCGATCGCCAGCAAGAAAGCATCTGATGGGTTGAGGGCGCCGCTGCGAGGGCCCAACAGCAGCGCGCAGAGCATCGCGAGAAGTCCAAATGAACCGAACGCGGAGCATTTCATCATCTGTTCGCGGCGGGCATAGACTTCCCTCTTGTACAACGGATAGAGCGAGGTGAGGATCTCTTGTAGGCTGTCTGCGATCATGGTTTGACTTTCGGGCTCCCAAGATGGTCACGGAGCCAATCCGCGATGGCCTGGGTCATATCCTGGAAGTCTTCGCCTCTCGTGAACTGGTGGTCTGCCTCCGGCAGAAGCACCAAGCGCTTTCGTCCTCCGAGAGCGTCCAGGAGGCGGTGAGACTGATGGAGCGGCACCAATTCATCCCGTTCGCCCTGCACGATCAGAGTAGGAGCCTTGATACGGGATGCCGGTTCGTACGCGACCTGTCGAAGGCTGTCCTCATAGAGCCCATATTTTAAGCGGACTCTCAGATCGCCTCCAAGAATGTCCGGAATAGTATCCGTTTCTTTCCACCGGGCCAATTCATCCGGCCCGAACTCTAGGCGAAGTTCCTCCGCGAAGTCTACAACGGGACATTTGAGCGCCAGGCAGCGGATCTCCTCTCTAAAGGCGGCGGTGTGGATGGCGACCAGGCCTCCGAAACTCGAGCCGGCGAGACCAATACGACGATAGTTCCTTGCAGCCACCAGGTCGACGGCCGCGTGGGCCTGTCTCACGGCGAGTGTCACCGTGATGTCCTCGAACGCGCCCTCGCTGTCCCCTTGGCCATAGAAGTCGAATCGGAATGTCGCCAGTCCGCCTTCGTTCAAGAGCCTGGTCAGCGTGCGATTCGTCGTACTGTTCTTGTTGGACAAGAATCCATGACAGAGGATCACGATGCCGTCCGTCGGTAGGGGAGGGACGCTGAGCACTGCCGCGATCCGATGACCTTGCCCGTCCCGAAACGAAAGCGTTTCTTCCATTGACGAGAATGATCAATCGGCGTCAGGAGTGATTCCGGCAACCCAGGCTATTTTCGCGACAAGTATCGTCAAGCCTGCCAGAAGGAGTCCGGCGGCCGCCCATGCGGCGATTTGGACCGAAGGCGAACCAAGAGGCGCCGTCCAGGTCAAAGCCGCGGCGACCACCAGCCCCATCGATCCGAAGCAAATGCCGACTAGTTGGACTGTTCGCCAACGGTTCATGATTGAATCGAGCCGTTGACGATACGGCCCGCGCCTCTTGAGGTTCGGAACCCGGCTGGCCGCGAGAAATAGGGGCAATCCGTAGGAAAGTCCCCCGCAGGAGCTGTTGACCATGAAACCCAGAAAGGCGGCGTGGGTATAGGCGACCATGTGCAGGGTGCCGATAGGGAAGACCGGCGCCTCAGGAAGATAATTGGCGGCCATGAGGACTCCGCTGACGGTCGTCAACACGAGGAACAGGGCCGCCAATAGAAGATGGTCCGTTGCGGCGTTGCCGGGAACCTCGGACGCAATCCAGGTTCTGAACAGGTTGACCGCGTAGACCACCGCTAGTAACAGGAGGAGGCCGCCCACGACCAACTCGAACCGAAGCGACGAGGTGACGAAGCCTCCGATGAGCGCGAGGAACCCTGCGAACAGAAACACGGTAGCGGCATGCCCGAGGTTCGCACTCGCCAATTCTCTGCGCAAGAGGATCGGAAGCAGACGATGGGTGAGAGCGACCATCGTCGTCGTCAGGAACCCGAGCAGCACCAGATGGAGGTGAAGCAGCCTCGCATGGGCGAAAAATTCCGGCATGAAGCGAAAGCACATGCCGATTCCGATCAGGATTCCGATGATGAGTGTGGCGCCTGATGCGGCGTATATCCAGGAATCGCTCGTCGATACTGCAAGTTCTTCGCGGATATAGTCCCAAGCTTTCTTGAACATGGGGATCATGATGAGCAACAGCGCCATCCCGGTCACCCCGGCCAGCAACATGTGCTCGTATCCCAAGGATGCAACCAACGCGAAGAGAGCTCCGTTGAACAAGAAGAAAAAACCGGTGTGTGACCGGTTCCGTGACGGGCGTTCTTCTGACACATAGGCGATGGAAGCCAGCAGACCGCCGATCAGGAGTTGGAGCAGACCCCCCATCAATGCGCCGTGGGCGTGGACCGTCCTCAGCCATTTCGGCATCGGCGTGCCGTAGATCTGGCCGAGGAGCATGGCGATGCCGATCAAAGTCGCCAGCACCAGCCATCCGAATCCTGTATAGAGGAAGGTGAAGGGGGTGACCATGGGCGTTACCCTCCTAAAAAGTAGAAATGGTTCGTCGGGCCGGTCCCATGCCCGATCGCCAAGCTGTGCCTCAACGTTTCAGTTAAGTAGATCTTGGCGGTCTGCACCGCGTCATTGACCGATTTGCCTCTGGCCAGGTGTGCCGCGATGGCCGAAGCGAAAGTGCAGCCGGTTCCGTGGGTATGGGGGGTGTCGATGAACTCGCCTTTGTAGACATTGAAGAATCGGCCGTCGTAGAGGAGGTCCGTTGCTCGTTCGGCCGGCAGATGGCCCCCCTTGATCAGCACATGCCTGCAGCCGAATCCATGGATGATCTTGGCGGCGCGACGCGCGTCGGCCAACGTCTTAATCTCGATGCCTGAAAGCTGCTGGGCCTCATGGACGTTCGGCGTGACGATGAGCGCGAGCGGGAACAACCGTTCCTTCAGTGTGTCGACGGCGTCCGGATTCAACAGCGCGAGGCCGCTCTTGGAGATCATCACCGGATCGACGACGAGATGTGTGACTTCCTGCGGCTTCAGCATCTTGGCGACCGTCTCAATAACGGCACGAGACGACAACATGCCGGTTTTGACCGCCGCAACCTCGAAGTCGTCGAAGACGGCGTCGAGCTGCGCCGCAATGATCGGGATCGGAAGTTCGAAGACGTCCGTGACTTCTTCCGTATTTTGGGCCGTCACGGCCGTGATTACCGACATGGCGAAGACCCCGTTCGCGGACATGGCCTTGATATCGGCTTGAATTCCGGCCCCGCCGCCTGAATCGGAGCCTGCAATCGTCAGGACCTGTTTGATCTGTTGAGCAGGCATACGCTAGCGGGCGGCGCAACCAAACCCGTCAATGAGGAGCCGTTCCGTCGACCTTCAATCCTTCGATCGTAAAGACGGCGTCCCGTCGGGGAGACGTTTCATGCAACTGGAGGGACACCTCCGAGGTTTCGTCCTCCGTCGGGGCCGCGAAGGTCAAGACGGCCCGTTGGGTCTCCCGAGGCTGTAGTTCCATCCCTCTCGTGCAGAGTCCTTCACGGTTATCCTCGATCCGTTGGTTCCACACCACCCCGTGTTTGTCGCGCAAGGTGGTGTCCTGAAGCCGGCAGAGCACTTTCATGTCCCGAGGCGATCGATTCTCAATGGTGACATCGACCTTGGCCAGCTTGTCCTGGACGACGACGGAATGCACGACCAGTTCGTACTGATCGTTTCGATGAAAACCCAGTCCCTCCGGTACGTCCGGTTTCTTGGGGCCGGCGTCCACCTTGACCGGAGGTTTGTTCGCCTCCTTGATCAGTTCCCCGAGCTGCCCCGTTTTCGGCAGCGATCCGCGCACCGCCCCGAGCACGTCCGCTTTCTCCGGTCGGATCAACTTCATCGTCACCTGCATGCCGGTGGGGGTCTCGACATAGGTTCCCGTTACGAAGAGATCGGCTTTGATCTCCTTCGCAGCCGACCCGACCGCCTTGGCCTGGGTGGCATCGAACTTTACCACTTTGTGCCTGGTCAATGCCGTCTGAACCTGCCCTTGCTCAAGGACTTTCAACTCGCCTCCGACTTGCAACTGTGTCGCCATCTCGTCCGTCAAAAATTGACCGATCGCCGTGACGGCTCCTTTCGCGTCGGCAAACTCGACCAGCGCGAGCCGCCGCTTCCTGGCCTTTACGGCTTCCGCCGTTACGCCCTCGGCCAGTTGCTTGAGGCTTTCGTCATAGCTTCCGGCCGCCAACGTCTGTGATGTCAAAGAGACGAGGAAGCAGGAGACGACCAGTAACAGGATTCGGCTGCTCATATGATGCGCCATTATACTCAGGGGCCGGCAACTGTCCAGCCTACAGGCGGTAACACGAAATCAGGATGAGAGGGGACCTTTCGACGAGTGATGCCGAAACATGTAAGCACCTCCCCAACCGGCCAGGTACGACAGCGGAATGACCACCGCCATAACAAGAGGCAGAAAGACATAGGCAAGGGCACCTTGCGCGTCGGGATACCAGAGGGTCATCAGGTGGGTCCAGACGCTCAGGCCGCCGGCGGCCAGACCGGCAAACAGCACCCCAGTCTTACGGCGTATCAGTCCCGCAGGGTCCGGACCGGCCAGCCCGAGGTGAAACAGCGCAAAGATCGCCAAGAGGACGAAAGGAACGGCGTTCAAAACGGCGACGAGGAACAAATTGTAGCCCGGCGCGAACAGATGGAGGCGCCATTGATGGACGGCCTGCCCGACCGATTGGCCGTGTTTAAAGATGTCCACCGCGATAGTCGCCAGACCGGGAATCGTCAGTCCAAGGAGGATGCAGCCCCAATACACCAGGAGCGTGAAGACCGTAAGCCCGCGATCGGCGTATCGTTCCGTCATGACCTGGGTCCCTCGGCGGAATCGAGAGATCGCACAGCCTCAGCCGCCGTTTCGCGCACGATCGGATCGGGATCGCTCATTGCTTGCTTCAGCGTAGCCAGCGACGGCCGCCCGATGGCTTCCAAGGCGCACAATGCCAGATAGCGCTCGATGGGGCGATCGCTTGTCAGGACCGTATTCAACGTGGGAATGGCGTCCGCGGCCTTGGCGCCCAGCTTGGCGAGCTGGGTCAAGGCGAACGATCGGCTCATCCCCTGACGGAGCATCAGCACATAAGTCTCCGTTCGTAACTCGCGTTCCGCGGCTGCGACAGCGGAGTGCGCCAACTGGGCGACGGAAGGATTTTCATCCTTCGTCGATTCACGCAAGAGCGGCAGGGCTTCCTGGATCGAGAACCCGCTGAAGGCGAACTGCATCACCACCGCATGGCGGACCTGCCAGTCGGGATCGCGGAGCGCCTGTATCAACCCGTTCGTGACTTGATCGACAGGAACGCCGATGCTTCCGAGCGCCCTTGCCGCCCGCTCCCGCACGAGCATGTCCGAATCGTTGAGGGCTGCAACAAGCGCGGAAACGGCCGGCTTCGCAATGGGGCCGAGCGCTCCGAGCGCCGACATGGCCTCGCGCCTGACCTGAGCGTCCGGATCGTTGAGCTTCGGGAGCCAGCCGGCCATCACCTGCCGCGCCGCACTCAAATCGATTGACGGCAATGCTCCGGCCGCCGCGCTGCTGAGCGAGGGATTCGATGGCGACAGGGCTATTGCGACCAGCAGTTCGACTGCTCCCTTCGCCTCAGGACCGATCGCCTTCAAGCCTTCCGCCGCCAGCATCTGCCTCTGCACATCGGCACTCCGCAGGTCCTCGATCAACCTCGGCACCGCCCGTGCCCCCGTGTGCTCCCAATAGACCAATCCCAAGAGCGTAATCAGCACCGCCAGTGCACCAAGATTCAGCCATATTTGGCGAGGGCTCATGGCAACCAATAATAGTCACTACTGTCGTTAAGCAGTACTGCTGGTTGAGTGAGAGGCATGGCGGCTCGCTATCCATCCTCCAATCGCGCTTGTAACGCCACCAGCAAGAACTATGGCGCCGATGAATAAGGTCGTAGCAAGCCAACCAATATCAGGTGCGGGCTTAACACTGAGGGCTTGTGTTATCAGAAAAGACAAACAACCGACAGCAAAGCCATACTGTACTTGGTATGTATGTGCAAGTCTTCCAGCTAGATATCCGCTGATGATGAGAGAAGGGAGTATGCAGAGGAAAGGCAGCAGGAGAATGAACTGTTCACCCACCACCAGTGAGAGCAAGCCAATCCAGTACTAGAGGACAAGCAAACATGCACCATACGATACGACGCCGATCAGAATGGGTTTCGATAGGATGAAGAGCTGACGAAGCATCTTAGGATGTCTTCGACTGTAGTTTCGTTGGCAAGAGCTGGCAAATTCTTTTGTCCTTTTCCCAACTCAGTGGCCGTGTATGTTTCACTTCCAGCGGGGCCCCAGCGTCTGACCGGCGACTTGCACACAGGCTCGAGTCACCGTATTCGCCGACTCTTCTTCTCTCTTCGGCCTCCATCAAGGTGTTCAACGGGTGGTACGGGGAAGGAGCCTTTGGCCTTCGTTCCGCTCGCTTCCTGGGGTGACCCGATTGGCCTCCCACTGCGCGCATGCGACGAGCACTGCCCATTGCGATAACAATTCGATCAACCTTGTGTGCGCGTCGCGCGAGCACAGGAGGCCGATGGGTCACCCTCAACTCTCTACACCGGGCGGGGGTGCGAGCACGCTTGGGCAGTTCGGCGCAGGACCTGTCTTTCCCGTTCCACTCTCTCTTCTTGTAGCCGGTGTGTTTTACCCATTAACGGGGCGCCAGCGCTTGCCCGGCGATTTGCACGGAGGCTCGGGTCGCCGCACTTGCCGAACGGATGCGGTCCGCGCAGCGGACGGCTTGCGCTGTTCGAGGCTGCATTCATGCGCAGCATCGAATGCAGCGAGTTGCGCGAGTCGAGCAGACGGAGGCTTAGTGCGGCCGAGCCGAAGTGCCGGAGCCGGCAGGCGCTGGGACCCGATGAAACTCACACCGGCCACTCTTCCTCGTTCCAGGCCATCTCCCAAAACATCCACTCATACCGGGAGCTAATCAAAAAGGCCTCCTCCATCCTCCGCTGTTGTCCTTTGTCCGCGGTCTTTGCCCACTCATCTACCTTCTTTCTCATCCACCGTTGTACTTCGGCGAATTCAGGCGAGGCGTAGAGCATAAGCCAGTTGCGGTAGGGATGGTTATTCTTCGGTGGGCCATGTTTCAACATATGCCTGCCCACGACGCAGTAGATCCATGCGCATGGGAGAGCGACGACAAGAATCTCCGCCGCCGACCCCGTCGCCGAAACCGACAGCATGTGTCGGGTGTAGGCATAGTTCGTCGGGGCCATCGGCACGGACGTCATCTGTTTCGCCGTCATCTTCCATTTCGATCCGTAGCCTTCGTGGAGGCTGCGCTCGACGACGATCGTCTCTTCGGCCAGTTTGGTCAGCCGAAGTGCCGATTCCGAATCGGGCGCGCGCAAGGCTCCGGCCGAGAAGACCCGCGCAAGATCGCCGAGAAAGCGGGCATCCTGAAGGATGTAGTACTTGAACTTGCGCTCCGGGAGGCTGCCGTTGCCCAATTCCACGACAAAAGGGTGCGTTAACTGGGCCTGCCAGATCGGTTCGGCCAGTCTGCGAAGATGGTTGCTGAACGACATTGAGAGTCCCTTTCTTAGCGACGCATCTCGTGAAGCGTATCTCGTCAGGCGGAAGATCTCATAGCGTATGGCGTATTGCGCGTAATCGGATCGGGGCGACGCGCTTTTTTCGAATCATTCTGGTTTCGTGCCATAAGCCATACGCCATAGGTTCATTATCGAGGCGGCCATGGCCTCGGCAGCCGGTTAATACCGTCGAGCGCCGCTACTTTGTAGCACTCGGCAAGCGTGGGATAGTTGAAGACCGTGTCGATGAAGTAGTCGATCTTGCCGTGGTAGGCCATGACGGCCTGGCCGATGTGGATCAACTCGGTCGCGCCTTCACCGATGGCATGAACTCCGAGGAGTTCATGGGTGCGGCTGTTGAACAGCAATTTGAGCAAACCGCTCACATCGCCGATCAACTGACCGCGGGCGATTTCCTTGTACCGCGCGATGCCGACTCCGTACGAGGCATCGACTTTAGCCAATTCCTCCTCGGTTTTCCCTACCATGGAAATTTCCGGAATGGCATAGATCCCGTAGGGGAGCAGTTCCGTATCGGTCCGATCCGGTTGGCCGAAGGCATGGCAAGAGGCATGGCGCCCTTGTTGCATGGAAGTGGAGGCGAGTGCCGGGAAACCGATGATGTCGCCGGCGGCATAGATATGGGGTATGGCCGTCTGAAAGTGCCGGTTCACGGCGAGGCGGCCGCGAGAGTCCGCCTGTAACCCGACGGCCTCGAGATTTAGTCCCTTCGTAGCGCCGATCCGTCCGATCGCGTACATGAGGGTTGCCGCACGGATGGGTTTGGCCTGTTGCAGGCGCACATGCACCCGCCCTTCGATCTCTTTCTCGATCGCAAGCACTTCTTCATCGTGGTAAAGCGTCACCCCGATGGCTTTCATCTGTTGCTGGAGCGCCTCGATGATCGCGGCGTCCACGAATTCAAGCAGGCGGGGGCGCTTGTCGATGAGGGTCACGGGAACTCCCATCGTGGCCAAAATCGACGCGTATTCAGTGCCGATGACACCTCCGCCCACGATCACGATCGAATCGGGGATGCGTTTGAGTCGCAGAAGGCCGTCCGTGTCGATGATAGATTCGTCGTCGAACGGGACATCGGCCGGCCTGGCCGGCTCAGTTCCCACGGCGATCACGATAAAATCGGCGTCGTGTTCGACGGCGCCGCCGGCCTGTTGTATTCGGATACGATGGGGATCGACGAAACTTGCGGTGCCGTAAAGCATGTCGACCCGGTTTCTGGCCATCTGGTTTTCGACGATGCGCACCTCGTTGGTCACGACGTGGTTGGCGCGGAACGCCAGGTCTTCGATCGTGATGGTTTCTTTGACGCGATAGCCCGCCCCGTAGAGGTTCCGCTGCCGGAATCCGGAGAGGTAGAGCACTGCCTCCCGAAGCGATTTGCTCGGGATCGTGCCGGTGTTGATGCAGACGCCGCCGACGACTTCCCTGCGTTCGATGATGCCGACCTTCTTGCCCAGCTTGGCGGCTTGGACCGCGGCCTTCTGGCCGGCCGGACCGCTGCCGATAACGAGGAGGTCGTAGCGAGCCATAGGGTTGTGAAACGCTCCTCGTGAAGCGTAAATCAGCCGAGGGCCGTCTGTACGACTAGCTTCCCGTGATCAGGGATTTGGCGATGCGGAATACTTCGTCCATGTCCGGCAATTGAGCCAATTCCGGCGTGATCTGCAGGTGACGGACTTTGTTCTGCGCATCTACGACCATGACGGCCCGTGCCAGGATATGAGGATCTTTCAAGAATAATCCGTAAGTTTTCCCGAAGTCGCCGCCGCGATAGTCGGAAAGAAACGTGACGTTGGTGATTTTCGCCTCTTCGGCAAATCGTTTCTGGGCGAAGGGGGTATCGATGCTCACCGTGATCAACTCGACCATCCGGTCGAGCCCCTTGTTCTTTTCGCTCAAGTGGTGCGTCTGTTGCTCGCACACCTTGGTGTCGAGGGAAGGGACGACGCTGATGATCCGGACCTTTCCCTTGCCCTTGGTGTCGACGATATTGATGAGCGACAAATCGGTCTGCGCCAGTTTCACATCCCGCAGCGGGTCGCCGACGCGTATTCCCATCCCGGAGAGCGTCAACGGACTTCCCTTGAATAAGACCGTATGCCCTTCGCCGGCGGTAGTGCTGCCCTCGGCGATCGGGAGTGTCTTATACGCAAAGGACGATTCGTGCCCCGCGCCCATGCAGCCGCCGAGGCCGAGCGAAATCAAGAGAACGACTGTGGTCGGAATGCGGGATGCCGTCACCATGATGATCTCCTTCGTCAACTGGTAAGAATGCTCACCGTTTCTGCAAGAACTCTATCATAGCTTCGTTGCTCAAGGCAGGCTGCTCCCATTGCGGGATGTGCCCGGCTTTCGGAATCCGTACCAGGCGCGCGCCCTTGATGGTCCGCTGCAGTTCTTCCCCGACGGCCGGCGGGAACACCCGGTCTTCCTCGCCCCAGAGGATCAGCGTCGGGTGGGCGATCTCTCCGAGGCGCCGCGCGAATCCTGATTCCCAAAGGGGGAGATTCTCCCGTGCCGTCATCAGCGGGGCGATCAAGCCGGGTCGTTGCCGATTCCGATTGGACCGATCGACGACCGCCGGCGTCAGAAGCGCGGGGTCATACACGAGTTCCTTGAGAACGGACTCGATCATGAATCCGCCGAACAGCCAATTACCGAAGGAGACGATCCACGAAGGCGTGCTCGTTTCCAGCGCGCGTTTGATGGAAGGGCTGGTGAGTTTTTCCCGCACGTGGTCCGGCAAGCCGTCGATCAAGATCAGTTTGGAGACACGGGAGGGATGAGTGAGCGCCATGCCGATGGCGAGGCCGGCGCCCATCGAATTGCCGACCAGCGTCGCCTGCGGCAGGTGCAGCGCGTCCATGAAACCCACGAAGAATTCCAGCATTTGGTCCGGGCGGTATTCGATGTCCGGCTTGTCGGAAAGGCCCGCCCCCAGCAGGTCCGGCGTAATCACCCGCGCGTGGCGCGCGAGCGCGGTCTGCTGGTACTCCCATTGCCACATCGACCCGCCGAAGCCGTGAATCAGGATGACGGTGTCGCCCTCTCCTTCGTCGAGGTAGGCGATGTGGTGCCCATTTACGAGTACGGTGTGGATGGGGATGCGTTCGATCGCGTCGAACTGAGGAGGGATCGGATCGGGCGAAGTGCAGGCCATAATCGCGGCGCTGAACAGGAACACCATGGGGAGCGCGAGCGGGAATTCTCGGAAGCACCGGCGGGGCGGGTACGGGTGACTCGGATTACTCCAATTGGATGACCGTTTCATCCGTCTTGACATTCTCCCCTTCGGCCACGAGCACCCCGGTGACTTTCCCGTCGATCGGAGCCGGGACGCGGCTCTCCATCTTCATCGCCTCGATGATCAACAGCGGATCGCCGGCTTTTACCTGATCGTCCTTGGCGACCAGCACCTTGACGACGCGTCCCGGCATCGGAGGCGCCACGTCGCCGGGCTTCGACGGCCTCGGCCGTTTAGGTTTGGCGCCGCTCGGCGCCGCCGGGGCTTCCGGTACCCCCGCCAGGATCTCCTGAATCGGCTCCAGCGAGACTTCTTCGAGCTTGTCGTTTACGCGAATGTAATAGGGCTTCCGTCCGTCCGTCGTGCGTCCTGAACCGGACACTTTGATATGGTAGGTCTCCCCGTGCACCGTCACGTTGAACTCGACCGGAGCGAGGTGGAGTTCCCCGGCGACGGCGGGCCCTTTGGTGAGCATCGTGTCGAGCGGCTCGAGCATGAGATCGCCTCGCTCGCGTGCCTCGAAGAAGTCGCTTGCGATGGCCGGGAACAGCACGAACGAGAGCTGGTCCTCGACGCTCTCTGCCGAGGCCGGCATCTCCTTTCTTGCGTCTTCCATCTCCGGTTCCAAACGGTCGGCCGGTCTGCTCTTGATCGGTTCTTCATCGCCGATTGCGCGGGCCATAATTTCGCGATCAACCTGACCCGGCGCCCGGCCGTAGAGTCCAAGAAAGTAATTCTTGGTTTCATTGGTGATGACCTTGTACCGCTCGCCGGTGAGCACGTTGAGGGTCGCCTGCGTCCCCACGATCTGGCTGGTAGGGGTGACCAGCGGCGGATAGCCCATGTCCTTTCTCACGCGCGGGACCTCGTCCAGTACTTCCTTCATGCGGTCCAGCGCGTTCTGTTCCGTGAGTTGCGCCGCGAGATTTGAGAGCATGCCTCCGGGGATTTGCGAGGTGAGGATCTCCGCATCCACTCCGGTAAAGTCGCTTTCGAACTGCCGGTACTTCCGGCGGACGTTTCGGAAGTGTTCGGTGATCGGTTGGAACGTCGCCAAGTCAAGCCCCGTGTCGTAGGGTGTATCCTTCAACGACGCCACCAGCGTTTCGGTCGGCGGGTGAGACGTCCCGCCGGCCAACGGAGACATCGCCGTATCCAGCATGTCGAGCCCGCCGAGAATCGCCATGAGCGACGACATCGACGCCATGCCGGAGGTGTAGTGTGAATGAAGGTGGATCGGGACCTTCACGGCCGCCTTGAGCCGGCGCACGAGATGGTACGCGTCGAGGGGAGCGAGAAGTCCCGCCATATCCTTGATGCAGAGCGTATCGGTGCCCATGTCTTCAAGCTGCTTCGCCATGTCGACGAACCGGTCGATATTGTGGACCGGGCTGACCGTATAGCTGATCGCGGCTTCCGCGTGTTTCCCGCAGGCTTTGATCTCGTTGATCGAACGGTCGAGATTACGGACGTCATTGAGCGCGTCGAAGACGCGAAACACGTCGATGCCGTTGGCCGCTGATCGCTCGATAAAGCGCTCCACGACGTCGTCGGCGTAGTGGCGGTATCCGACCAGGTTCTGCCCCCGAAGGAGCATCTGCAGCTTGGTATTAGGCATCGCCGCCCGTAGAGCGCGCAGTCGCTCCCAGGGGTCTTCCTTGAGAAACCGGAGGCAGGTGTCGAATGTAGCGCCCCCCCAAACTTCGAGCGACCAGAAGCCCACGGCGTCCAGCTTTTGCGCCACCGGAAGCATGTCCTCGGTCCGCATTCTAGTGGCCAGAAGCGATTGATGACCGTCCCGCAAGGCGACGTCGGTAATGAGGAGCGGCTTGCCCGGCGCCGGCTGGATCGCAAGGTCCTGAGGCCGGGATTTTCGGTCCTTGGAAGTCCGGATCGCCGGTGCTTGTGCGCGCTTCTTGGGAGCCGGTTTCTTGGCTGTCGGGCGTTTCGTGGCCATAATGGTGGTGTGCCGTTGGGAAGCTCGGTCGGACTAGAGCCCTTCGTAAGCCGCAATGGCCGCGGCCAGCGCTAGGACGAGGTCCTCCGGCTGTTCGAATTCGTCGTAGTTGTACAGATCGGGGTGCGTGTCCAGATACGAAGTGTCGAACCGGCCGGCAAGAAAATCCGGATCCTGCATGATGGTTTTCATAAAAGGAATCGTCGTTTTTACGCCGCGCAACACGTACTCCTCCAGGGATCGTCTCATGCGGCTGACCGTTTCCTCCCAGGTGCGTCCCCGCACGGTGAGCTTCGCCAGGAGCGCGTCGTAATAAGGAGGAACCGTGTAGTCTTTGTACACCGCCCCGTCGATGCGGACGCCGATGCCGCCCGGCGATAGGTACTCCGTAATCGTCCCGGTGTAGGGCATGAAGTTGTTTTTCGGGTCCTCGGCGTTGATGCGGCACTGGATCGCGTGTCCCTGGAGCGTAACGTCTTTCTGCTGAATATCGAGAGGTTTGCCGGCCGCGATGGAGATCTGGTTGCGCACGATGTCGATGGCGGTGATCTGCTCCGTCACCGTGTGCTCGACTTGGAGCCGTGGATTCATTTCGATGAAGTAGAAGCGCCCTTCCTGATCCAGCAGAAATTCGACGGTCCCCGCGTTGTCGTAGTTCACCGCCTTTGCGATCGTCGTGGCGGCCTTGCCCATCTCGGCACGGAGCTTCGGCGTCAGAATCAACGAGGGGGCGATCTCGATCAATTTCTGGTGCCGGCGCTGGATCGAACAATCGCGTTCGCCGAGGTGGATGATGTTGCCGTGACGGTCCGCCAGGATCTGGAATTCGATGTGATGCGGCCGCTCGATGTACTTTTCGAGGAAGACGCTGCCGTCGCCGAACGACGCGTGAGCCTCCCGCGCGGCGATCTCCATGTTGTCGCGAAGTTCGGTGTCCGACCGAACGACGCGAAGCCCCCGTCCGCCGCCGCCGGCGCTGGCCTTGATGATGACCGGGTATCCGGCCTTCTTGGCAAAGCTCAAGGCCTCATGCACGTCGCTGACGCCTCCGTCGGTGCCCGGCACGATCGGCACGCCGACATCCTTCGCCAGTTCTCGGGCCCGCACCTTGCTGCCCATGAGGGTAATAGCGTGGGGCGAGGGGCCGATAAAGGTGATGCCTGAATCGAGGCAGAGCTGGGCAAACTGAGCGTTTTCAGAAAGGAATCCGTAGCCGGGATGGATGGCATCGGCCCCGATCCGGAGTGCAAGGTCTACAATCTGGTGGCTATCGAGGAATCCTTTGACCGGTCCCGGGCCGACCAGGTAGGACTCATCGGCCTTCTTCACGTAAATGCCGGTGGAGTCGGCCTCCGAGTAGATGGCGGCGGTTGCGATATTGAGTTCGCGGCATGCGCGGATAATGCGCATGGCGATCTCTCCCCGATTGGCCACTAGGATCTTCTTAAACATATCCCCTTGAAATCCTTGACTCCTCACGCGGCGCTCCGCCAAAACCGGCGCTAAGGAGCGCGTAAGCTAGCATAGGATCAAGAGTCCTGTCGAGAGATTCTGAGGAGCGGAGGGGGCCTGGCCTGGGACGAATCAGCTCGTCCCAGGTCCAAGAATTGGTTTAATTGCCCTTGATCAAAAGCGGCTTGGACTGCGCGCTGCCGCCGCCGGCGACGATGATCAGAAAGGACATGCCGGACTTGGCCTCAGGCACGGTTGCTTCGATCGTCGTCTCGTTGACGAACTTGTAGTCTACCTTGGTCTTGGGGGAGGCGCTGAAGGTGACGGTATGGAAGCATTCTTTCGTTCCGAAGTTCTCGCCGGTGATGACGACCTTGTCGCCCGGTTTGACGTCGTCGGGAACCACTTTCACGATGCGCGGCCTCTTGCTCCGGTCACAGATCGGATCGCGTTCGACCTTCTCGGAATCAGATCCCTTGATGGACTCCATGTCATAGAGCGTGAAGCCGGCGCCTTCCACGATCGCGCCCTTTCCGCTTTGGTCTTCGGCGCCTGCTGCGGGGGCGGCGAGCAATATGAGCCCGGCCAGTCCCATCGAGATGTAGCCCAATGATCGCCACGGCTGCATAGGACCCTCCTTGATGTAAGCCACCATCATTACTTTTTGTTGGTGTACGGGATATAGGTCTCTGAGATGATTTGTTGGCCCGCCGGAGACAATGCAAATTGGGTAAAGGCTTCGGCCAACTGGTTGTGTTCCTTCTTCGACAGCAGCAGCACCGGGCGTCTCAGCGGGTAACGGCCATCCCTCACCGTCGGCACCTCCGGTTCCACCTTGTCGATCGGCAATAGCCGGACGGCGACGCCTCCGGACACCACGGACAACCCCTGGCCGAGTGAAATGTATGCGACGGCCGATAACGGCGGCAACGTGCCGACGACGGTTTTCACGACCTTTTCGTCCTTCCCGATGACTTTGGCGCCGTCGGAAATTTTTCCGCTGATGCCGAGTTCTTTCTCAAAGGCGTCTCGAATATTTTGGTTCTTGGGGCGGTCTATCAGGAGAATCTTCGTTTCGGGGCCTCCGATTTCCGACCATTCCTTTACCTTGCCCGAGAATATGTCGGCGACTTGCTGTTTTGTGACTTCTTTTGTGAAGTTGGACAAGTGCACGAGAATTCCTATTCCATCCCAGGCGATTTGGGCAGCGGCAAGGTCGGGGTCCACCGCTCCCGTCACAGCCAGATGGGCTTCTCCAGATTTGACCATTTCGACGGGCTTTAACTTATCGTCCCACACGATGTCGATGTAGGCGCGCGGGTTGGCCTTCTCAAAGGCCCGAGCCAAGGCCTCGATGGTGGTCAGTTCGGGACCGTTGCCTGCGATCGCCAGGTTCCCTGAGACTTCCGCCGAAGCGATCGGGGTGGCGACGATGAGAAAATAGAAGAGGGAGCAGATGATACAGAGCCGGTGCATCATTGATTGTGTTTCCGAAAGTCCGGTTCTGAGATGCGCCAGCCCATCAGTCTCTAATTCGTCGTCGTGTTGCCGGGGGGTGGGTCGGAGTCGGACGTCATGTTCGGAGCGGGGGAGGCG
>JBBILH010000005.1:0-61500 GCA_037445005.1 Nitrospira sp. | reverse complement strand
AATACGACTCCTTAATGAGGGCGGCAAGCACCCGATGTCCTTCTTCGTTAAGATGGCCCTCGCCAGGAATATAGTGCTCCCGGGATAAGTACTTCTTGCCGGATACGAATTCCACTCCGAGCCCGGCGCAGATCTCGCTGAGCATCTTGTCGGGCCGATCAGGATCGACCGTAGGGTCGTTGACTCCGGTCCAGGGAAGTCCCTCGAACTGAATAGCCCAGGGTATCGTCAGTATCATGAGATGGGCGCGCGCCTTTCTGCATGCCGCTTGCCCGCGGCCGATAAGATATTCGCAAGCGGAGTAAACACGTTCAGATAGATGATTCTTACCGAATACGGCCGCGATCTTCCTGTTTCGATCGTGTCGGGCTCCTGAGAGCCACCTGTCCCGTTCGATATGATCGGTGATGACCTCCCAGCCCCCGCGGCTGCGGTTCTCCAGCAGAAAAGGCATGCGATATCCGAACGTGGTCATGGCCGGGGATAGGTTGTCGGTGAGATCATTCCCCGGATAGATGAACCACACGACAAGCTTTCCCGCTAGACGAGGCGCCAGTTGCTCGATAAGCAGCAGCTCCTGCACCATGCTGTATCCCGGCGCGCCGATTGCCTTGATCTGTAGCCCCGCCTGGGTGAACCTAAAAAATGGGCGATCGACGGCATAGCCGAAGGCGAACGAATCACCGAACACAACCGCCGAAGAGTTCTCTAATGTGTTCGAACCGCACCATCCTTCCTTGTCTGTTTCTACGTGAAATATGTCGGCGCCATCGGCTGCGCAGAATCCGCGCATGGCCGGCCTCGGCTTCCACCCGATGACCGGATCGTATTGAATCAAGTCTTTCCACTGCATCGAGCGTGGCTCGATCCATCGCTGCAATGTTTTCGTACACCATGCGATCAACCAGAACGGAAGACCGCACAGCACGATCGGAGCCGCCACCACGGCGCCGATACCGCCTCCAATGAACGCAACTGCAGTCCGGATCATCACCGCCGACATGTTTTCAGAACAGAGTGTAGATGCTTTCTCTTACCACCGTTTCCTCGTCGTTCTTGAGCCACGACAGGACGCAGAGGAAGGGTAAAAGCGCGAGAACCCATACCTGGTTGGATGATCGTGCCCAAGCGACGTAGCGACGCACCCAGCCCGTATCGCGCGTTTCAGAGCAAGGGTAGCTATGCAACTGCTGATACGAGGAGGCGGACAGGCTTGCGCGCGGCGTCCATAGCGATTCCGCTGATGCCGGACGTCGTAACCTTAGAGCGGTTTCGGTCCATCCGGCGGGAATCATCACCGTGGCATAGCAGATTCTTAGTATCGTGCGCTCGGCGATACCGGCGTAGCACCGAGCGAACCCGTTCCAGATACGATACGGTCTGTTTACAAGCTTCGGGAATACCCATCCGATGGATCCGATGAACACGATCGCCACGATTCCGCACAACGCGATATCTGCGCGCGCAGGCAACACAACTCCGAAGCACGCCGCCCCCACGAGACAGCACACGAGACAAAAGCTTCGCAGGGTTGCCCGGCGGGGGGTAGTCGGCAGAAGAATCACGGCGCTAATCCAGGGCGTATTGGGCTTGATACGCCGTAGCATCCACCCGCGCATCCTGCGGCTGTTCTTCCTTCAGCAGGATGCACCGCTCCATTACCAGACAATCCATGTCGGTCGCCATGAAACAGCGGTACGCGTCGTCCGGCAAACAGACGATGGGTTCGCCTCTGATATTAAAGCTTGAATTGATAAGGGCTGGACAGCCCGTTCGTTCAAAGAATCTCCGCATAAGTCGATAAAATCTTCCGTGCCGCATTTCGTCGACCGTTTGAACTCTCGCTGAGTAGTCCACATGCGTGATGGCCGGCAAGCTCGACCGAGGGACGGAGACTCGCACCCGCAAATCGGGATCCCGCATCTCCTGATGCTCTTTCTGACCAAGAGGCAGACGGAGGTTTTCACGCACAGGGGCCACTATCAACATATAGGGGCTCGGGGTCGACGATTGCATGTCGACCACTTGCTCGACACATTCCTCCAATACGCAAGGCGCGAACGGACGGAACGATTCTCGAAACTTGACTTTCATATTCATGACGGATTGGAGCCGGGGCGATCGCGGATCGCCGATGATGCTCCGGCAGCCCAGAGCCCGCGGCCCGAATTCCATTCTCCCCTGAAACCACCCGATCACCTTTTCCTGCCCGATCAAGTCGGCTACCAGATCCAGCAATTCGGACTCGTCATCGAAATGCCGGTACTTGGCCCCCATGCTGTCAAGATAGAGACGAATATCATCGTTCGAATACTTGGGTCCTAGAAGCGACCCTTGCTGGCTGTCGGCGTGATCCGCCCGCCGAGGCTGCTTCAAGAGGTGGTGCCATACGAGCAACGCGGAACCCAGTGCGCCCCCCGCGTCTCCCGCGGACGGCTGCACCCATATCCGACGGAACGGGCCCTCACGAAGGAGCCGACCGTTGGCCACACAATTAAGAGCGACTCCTCCGGCCATCGCGAGATTGCGGATTCCGGTGATGTCGTGCGCATGGCGCGCAGAGCGAAGCACGGATTCCTCGCAAATTTTCTGTATTGAAGCGGCAAGGTCCATTTCTTTCTGTGTAATCATGCTTTCGGGCATTCGAGGCGGACCTCCGAATAGTTGATGAAATGTCTCGGAGGTCATCGTCAGACTCCGCCCATAGTTGAAGTACGCCATATCCAGCCACAAAGAACCATCTCCCCTCAGATGAACGATTTTTTCCAGGATGACATCGACATACTTCGGCCTTCCGTACGGCGCCAATCCCATAAGTTTATATTCACCGGAATTCACTTTGAATCCGGCATAGTACGTGAAAGCCGAGTAGAGCATTCCGAGAGAATGCGGAAACCTCATCTCCTGCAGAAGCGTCAACTCACGCCCGCGCCCGACACCGATTGAACTGCTTCCCCACCCCCCTACCGCATCAAGCGTCAGGACCGCCGCCTCATCGAACGGTGAAGGGAAGAATGCGCTTGCGGCATGGGATTCATGATGATCGGTAAAAAGGAGTTCGCCGCGAAATCCGGGACCCAACTCTTTCATGATCGCTTCCTTCATGCGGGCCTTCGTCCTCGCCCACAACCTGGTCGAGGACGCAAACGAGTCGAAGCTCCCTGGAGCGAAGGCCAGATTCGTCTCCAAAATCCGTTCGAAATTATCGAGCGGCTTTTCGTAAAACGTCGCATACTGAACGTCTTCTATCGAAATACCCGCTTCCCGCAAGCAATACCGGACCGCCTCGGCGGGAAAGCTCGGATCGAACTTCTTCCTCGTAAAGCGCTCCTCTTGCGCGGCCGCAAGGATGGCGCCGTCTTTGAGCAAGGCGGCGGCCGAGTCATGATAGAACGCGGAGATGCCCAGTATGTAGAGGCTCATTGTGGCGACAACCGCTTGCCCGGCGGGCTCACATGATCACTTCTTCTCTGAGATAGAACCTCAGAAGCATTGCTATTGCGTAGCTGGCCATGATGACGAGCACGAACGACACGGAGGTCACGATCAGATGGTCTTGCGAGATCCGTGATACGAGCCTCTTCATAGGCTCCATCACGAAGAGATGAAGGCAATACAACGCAAGCGAATACTTCGCCATGAATCTGATCATGACGTTATCCTTGATTGAGGATTCCACCGCCACAATACAGATCGCGAGTACGGCGAACACCAGGGAACTTCGAGTGTAGGGCGGAATCGCGTAGCCTCCGTCTGGGAAGAAGATGTCTCCCGCCGAGAAGTGCCATTCGAACTTGGACAGCGCCGCGGAAAGCACGATCAATACGACCGACAAGAGCGTCTTCTTCGACCGGATGTAATCCCTGTGTTTCGCCACCAGCACAGCCGCAAACGAAAAGGGGACGAAGTTCAACGGACTCCAATACGCGCTCAAAGCATGCAGTCCTGAAGTGCTGCTGAGTTGCGGCAGGACCGACAACAAGGCCGTGGATACTATGAAACCTCCTACCTGAACTCGCGCAGGGAGTGCCGTCGCCCAATGGGTGACAAGAAGACAGACCATGAGGGAAACAAAAAAATAGTAAATGGTATATCCGGCTTGCATGACCGCGACGGCAAACGCGCTCACGGAATGCGGCACGATTTCGAACAGACCGCGATATCCCTTGTTGTATAGAATCCAAGCAAGAGGCCAAAACGTCAGGAGGAGAAGAAGCCGTCTTAAGCGTTTTTGTAGCACGGCCGCGCTCGGACCGTTCCTCGCGTAGAGGTAATTCGAAATAAACATGAACGTCGGGACGGCCAATAGCAGGATGTGAAAATTCACGATGTCGGAAACGGTAAGCGAACGCTGGAAGTATTCGGCCTTCGGGTACGTCACCGAACTCCCTGCGATGTTCATATGCCAGGCAACGACGCACACCGACATCAGGGCCCGCAGGTAATCAATTCCTGCTATTCGCTCGATCATGTCGATGGACGCAATTGCCGTTACAACACGTAAGGGGCTATGTGCTGGAAGAGGACTTCCGCAACCCGTCGCGATCCGGCCTCGTTGAAATGGACGTCGTCATAGAAGATGGTTCTATCTTTTGGAAGCGCGCGCGCGAGATCGATACAATCGATGGTCCGGTGTCGACACACATCGAGCATGGTTTCGTTGTATTGCCGCATCATCTTGTCAAGCGCGGTGGCTGAATAGTATTTGTGGCCCTTCCCCAATTGGAACGAGCCTATTCCACCCATCCAGAGCAGACCCGAGTCCTCTTTCGTCATTTCCGACCCCCAGAAGGTGGGTTGAGTCACGAGAATCGGACGAACGGCTCGTTGTTCGGCGAAATCGACCAGGGTATTGAGGTTGCGGCGGTACTCTTCCAGCGCCGCAGTCAAGTCCGGGATTGTATCGACGATCTCCTCTGCATTTTTCCTGTACCGTCTCCACTCAGCGAGCGCCTCTCCTCTTGAATCCTGAATCGGCTGCGCTTTGCTCCGGCTCAGATAGGTTTCTTTGAGCTTCTTGGCCACCCGCCACCATCCAAGTCGCTTATAATGATAGTCCGGAAGGGCCGGAGGCGAGATGGCGAACGCTCCGCGCATATAGTCTTCCTCAAACGTCGGTCGCGCCGTCACAAGGGGGTCGTATTGGAGGTCGGAGATCCTGACATGCAAATCGTTCACACCGGCGAGAATCAGGACGGCGTCCGTCCGAGGAAGCTGCGGGAGCAAGTATTTTAATTGCAGAATATGATGCCGCGTATTTCGCCCGCTTCTCCCGGCGTTGCCCACCCACACCGGGGCCCCGCCGGCGGCAGACAAGCGGTCCTGAAGCAGACGCGTCCACACCTCGGTTTCGTCCAAGGAAAGACACTCGGTGGTGCTTCCGCCTATCGCGAGTATCCGATACTTTTGATCGTCGGAGAACTCGCCCCCTCTGAGGCCGGATGAATTGATCTGAAAGCGCGATTCCCCGCTGATTCCGACCAGGATCTCCGGATTCGGATGAAGGATGGACGTGAAATGCGGCGGCCACACATAAAAGCGGTCCTGAGGAGGAAGTATGACCCATAACAGGAGTTCGCCCGACAGGATGGCCGCGGCCAATCCAAGCAATACGGCCACGAACCCGTACCGTCTTGCGCGAACGCGCGGTAGGCGAGCAGGGCACACAAGAGTCAGGTAACTTTCGAGCATGCTCACTCTGCTCCAGAGGCGAGAACCTCCCGATAGAGCGCCGCGTGGCGTTCCACGTAGAGGTCCAGAGGGTACTCTTTTTCCGCTATCGCTCGGGCCTGAAGACGCATGTGGGCGCGGAGCGGGGTGTTTTCCAAGAGCTCCACGATCCGAGCCGCAAACTGTTTATGGTCTTCAGGATCGGCAAGCAAGCCGGTCACACCCGGCCGGACCATGTCGGAGACGCCGCCGACGTTAAAGGCCACCGTGGGTGTGCCGCACGCCATGGTCTCGATGAGCACGAGCGGCGCATTGTCGGCGCGCGAGGGGAACAGAAAGGCGTCGGCAGCTGAATACGCGAGAGCTTTGAGTCGATCGCTGGAGACGAAACCCGTCGAGATGACGCCCATATCGAGCCCCCGCGCGAACGCCTCTCCCCCATCCCCCACCAATAGGAGCACCGTCTCCTTCTTCAGCGCGCTCGGCAACTCGCGTAGGGCCTTGACCAAGACATCCGCCCCCTTTATCCAAGAGGTCTTGTGAGAGGGATTCATCCGTCTGACGAGATAGAGGAGGACTCTTTTACCGGAAGTGATGCCGAGGGCAGCACGACTCATTTCCTGATCCAGCGGGCGATACAGCTCCAAATCCACCCCGTGGGGAATATACTTGATTGGAAATCGTCGCATCATGCTTTCACTCGCCAACCTCTGCATCCAAGTGCTCGGCACGACGATCGTCAACTTTGACTGGCGATAAGCTGAATCTTTGAGTTTCCATTCCCACCTGGTCGCATCGCGTCGGATATCGTTGGGCATCTCGGGATAGGGACATTCCCCGCAACCGCTCTTCCAACGTTCGCAATCAAGGCTGTATACACAGTGCCCTGTGAAGGGCCACATGTCGTGCAAGGTGTAGACTGCGGGTTTTCTTCTTGTCAGCTGAGGCAACGCGAGGTAATGGAAGAAACCTCCGTGGAGACAATGTATGTGCAAAAGATCCGTGTTGGTGTAGGCCGACATCCGCGGTATCTTGAACGATCCGAGACAATGGAGCTCATTGAGCCCCGTTTTCATGGTCAATGCCCGCAACCGACTTGTTCCAAGAACGTGAGGGATGGCTACAGAATCAGGGCGAGTCGCCCTGGGGCACAGGATTTGTGACTGGACACCGAACTTTCCGAGCCCCTCGTGGAGGCGGAGCATGGCGATCGGCCCACCACCCGCCCCGGAATCAGTACCGTGGAGTTGTAGAACGTTCACGAGCGGGCTGTTAAGATAGTTCATCGTCAAGGGTCACCTTGTCGGAGACGCGCGGCAGGACTTCTATTGGGCGATGGCGATCGGGCTATGAAGGCGCATATGGAGAGTTTGAGCCACAACCTTGTGTCCTTCCGCCGACCAGTGCGTATCGTCCGGCAGGTAGACCGGTATCCCGCCGGTCACCTGCGATTTGAATACGGGGGTCAAATCCACGTAGTGGATGTCGGGGGCGATGTCGGCAACGAGAGAGCGAAGTCGCTCGGGCAGATCGTTGATTACCCATGTCTTGACCTCGTCAGAAACTTCGGTCAAATTCTGCAGACCCTGGTAGACACGATATTGGCTCGGCCCGAAGACGACTACCAGCCGGACGCCATGTTGCCGGCAAAGACGATACCCTTCGGTGAGAGCCGCCTTCCATATCTCCAGCGCATCGATGTCGCCCTGAGAAAGAGGTAGAACGGGATGAGCAAAATAGATACGTGATGTCGCTCCTGTTTCATCCCGGACGATTCCATATCTCTGCACAAGATCATGGCTGGGAATGCATTCTCGCGATGTGTGCAGGAACGCCCACAAGGCATTCCTGACAAAGGAACGCTGCAGGCGTGTCTGGACAGCATCGCGGTTCTTCGGCAACCGCCCGGCCCGCTTGTCATATTCCCGCGCGTCTTCCAGATCATTGCCTTCATAGAAGAACCACACGATGGTCTTCGGGTGGAGCGTCAAAGCATGTCGCTTCAATACCGCGAGTTCCTGCTGCGGCCCGTACCCCACCACCCCGAGATTCGCCACGACACTATTGCCTAACCGACCCAAGACCGACGTCAGCACCTCTGAACTCGGCGACATCGCGGCTTCCACGTAGGAATCGCCGATCACGGCCGTGTCTGCGGCATCGAGATCCGCCTCATTTCGGAAGCCGTTTCGGTCATACTTCGAGTCATACGGCCGGGGCGCGCTGTGGGGGAAGCACAGCGCCTTGCCCACATCTCCCCTCGTATACGTGCCTTTCATCCGAAGGTAAGGCGAATGGATCCACAGAAGTTCGTCATCAGCCACAAAGCCTGGCTTATCCCAAGTCTCGAAACCTGAGGTAATCGAAAATATTCGGCGGTAATCCACGAGTCCCATCCAGACCGGCGCTTCGAGAAGCAACAATATACAGGCGACGGTCGAGGTGAGCAGAATGAAACGTTTAACGAATTCCACACGCGGAATATTCAAGAGGACGGCGTACAAACCCCACGAAATCAGGTAGGCGGCGACGAGATTGTCCGCAAGGTGCCGTACGTTGGTTGCGCTTCTGATCCAGACGTACCCCGCAACGCAGAAGATCACGCATACCGCCGTGCCTGCAAGCGCTCTGGTGAAGCGATTCGATTGTTCTTGCATCCCTTCTCGTCGAGTTCGGCTCGGGGGCGAGCGTGAAGACGCGGCTGCTGGTCGATCGGGAACCCGCCGTTTAGGAATCTCGGTGCGTCACAATGGCTTCCTCAGCACCGCCATTCCTGTATGGCCGACTTTCGCCCAGTCACAATGCATGCCGGTAGCGAGCTTCAACACCCAGTTCCCGGCTCTGGTCCAATAGCGGGCAAAGTGGTTCGAGTAGGGAGCGTAGCGAAACCATTTTCTCATCGCATACACGATCTGGCTCGAATCAGGGGGATCACACATGATCGTTTCGCAAACGAGGCCCAGCCTTTCCGCAAGGAACCGGAACGCCGAGACCGTCGGCAGCCACAAATGGTGCGGCGGTTGCAGGAACGGATTGGCGCTGACCGCAGCGCAAGACGGCCTGACGGGGGTGGATAGGACGGCGACGCCCCCCGGCCGAATGTTCGGAAGAAGGGACGCGAGAAACGAATACGGATCCTTCAGATGCTCCAACACCTGAAACATGAACAGGGCATCGTAGCGCGTTTCATTTCCCGACAATTCTGTAATGATATGAAATCCATCTTTTCGTAACGTTTCGATGAACTGAGGATTGAATTCGCATCCGTGGCCTTCGTATCCCCGACTGCGGGCCAACCGCAGGAAATGCCCGGCGCCGCATCCCATTTCGAGAAACAGTTTCGGATTCTCATTCGTGAGAATCTCAGAAACGATCGGGTACTCCCACCGTTTCGCGGAGTAATACCAGGACACGTTACGACTCAAATATCGATAATAGGTCGCGTCTCCTGCAATCATTGGGTCGAAATAGACGGTTCCGCATCGCCGGCATTTCTTGATATCGAGGGTTGCAAAGTCGAAATTGGATTCCAGCACGTCCGGGGGAAACGAAAGATTGTACATGGACTTGTACTCTGTGAGCAGAGAGGCTCTACTGATCCTCCTCACGGTCTCGTAGTCGGACGCTCCGCAGAATGAGCAATTGGAAGCCATGCCTGATCCCGTACCCTCTGTGAGATTACTTCACAACTACGACCATGCCGCCAGCCACCGCCTGAGACGTATTCCAGGCCACCCCATCTTGAGCAGCGCGTACTTGGCCAAGCCTCTGACGTCCCACCGTTGCCCTAAGGCTACGGCATAGCATTCGCTCGCTCGCTGAAAGTCGTTCAGGCAGTGATACGTATCGCCGGCCTCGTTATACATGTACGCCCGTAGCCGTCTCACTTCTTCATTGTTGGCGCCATGTCGAGCCAGTGACATCTCAAACTCCTCCAGGGTGAGCCCGAGAGTCCCGCTGTGACGTAGCCTGCTGGTGAGCCGATTCTTATAGTCCGTCACGATCCCGTCAAGACAAGCCGCTGCGAGAGCCTCATGACCCTCCGATTCGGCCCGGGCTTTCACGCGCCAGCGGGCGGCTATGTACATGTCTCGGCAGTCCTGCGGAACCTCCCGCGCCATGACCTTGGTTATCTGTTGGTCATGAACACGGTAATTCACCATCGGCTCCGCCAGGTAGCCTACGTCATAGTAGAGAGAAAATAGACACCACACATACCAATCGCCACCGTAGTCAAGATCCACCGGCAACATCCCCAGTCTGTGATAGCACTCTCTCCTCACAATAGCCGATGCAGAGAGACAATAGCCTTTTTGAAGCATCCGGAAGAAATCATGGCCCTTAAAGATCCTGTCTTCCTGTCCATGCTTATTGGGGCTGGTAGTTTCTTGACCGCGCTCAAGGAGCACGACGGGACAAAACGCGAAGCCGAGTCCGGGATCGCTTTCCATCAGTGCAACGAATTTCTCCACGGCATAGTTCCGTCGAAGTCTGTCGTCGGCTGATATAATCCATATGTACTCGCCCTGCGCCAGTTCGATTCCCCTGTTGAAGTTCCCACATACTCCAAGATTAGTCTCGTTGCGAAAATATGCCACGCGCGAATCTTTGAATGTCTTTGCGATCTCGGGAGTCGCATCGGGCGAACAGTCGTCCATGATGATGAGTTCGAGGTTCTTATAGGATTGATTCAGTATCGAATGGACGCAGTCCGGCAGGAGATGGCCGAGATTGTAACAGGGGACGACGAAACTGACCTTAGGATTCATGGTTCAGGTCCCTGCGGCAAGTGAGGGAGATCCAAGTTCACTCCGCCAGACAGATCGGAGGGATCGAGAAGGGCATCCGAATCAACCTGGCGGACGGTCATACCGGGAGTTGACCTTGAGCCAGAGGCGGGTTGACGTATAGCGCTTTCACTTTCTCGGCGACCTTCCGGACTTCCTCTTCCGTCAGCTCCGCAAAGAGAGGTAGGCTAAGCAGCTCCCGCGCGCAGACTTCCGTCACCGGCAGGTCCCCTTCTTTGTAACCCAGGTCGGCATAGGCCTTTTGCAGATGACAGGGGACCGGGTAGTGCAACCCTGTTTGAATCCCCGATTCACTCAGTTGTCCCCTCAGGAGGTCACGCTCCGCCGTTCGAATCACATAGAGATGGTACACTCCAGAAGAATGCGGCGATTCATACGGAAGTACCACACCGGTTCCGGCGAGCAGGTCGCTGTACATGTGAGCAAGCCGACGACGAGCTTCGATCCACCGATCCAGATAGCGCAGCTTCACACGCAGTACGGCGCCTTGTATCCCATCCATTCGATAGTTATACCCGACCGCGTCGTGGTGATATCTCTGACGCTGACCATGGTCTCTTAACATACGGGCGGCGCGGTAGACGCTCTCATCGTTCGTAACCAGAGCCCCGCCTTCCCCATAAGCGCCGAGGTTTTTCCCCGGATAGAAACTGAAACATCCGACACGACCAAAACCGCCGACCCGGCGTTCTTTATAGACCGCTCCATGCGCTTGAGCGGCATCTTCGATCGTGACAAGCCCATGTGTGTCCGCAATCTCCAGAATCGGATCGAGATCGGCCGGTTGGCCGTAGAGGTGAACCGGAATAATGGCCTTGGTTTTAGGAGTGATCGCCCTTTTGATCTTGGTGACGTCGATATTATATGTGCGCTCATCGATATCGACGAACACAGGCACGGCTCCTGCGTACGAGATCGCCTCGCATGTCGCCATGAACGTGTTGGCGACGGTAATCACCTCGTCCCCGGGCTGCACGCCGGCAGTGAGTAAGGCCAAATGCAGCGCAGACGTTCCGCTGTTTAGAGCGACGCAATACTGCGTGCCGCAGTAAGAGGCGAACTCTTCCTCAAATTTGTCCACTTCCTCTCCCAGGCAGAAGGAACAAGATTCCAGCACCTTGTTTACGGATTCGAGAATTTCGTCCTTGATGGCCTTATATTGCCGTTTCAGATCCACGAACGGGATGTGACTGCCCGTTCCGTTACCACACCCGTTGCCTTTCGGATTGGGGCCCAGTACGCGCGCCGGCACTCCTGCGACCATCATCCCTGGGGGAATGTCTTTCGTCACAACGCTTCCAGCTCCCACGATCGCATCTTTGCCGATCGTCACTCCGCAGAGGATCGTCGCACTGGTTCCTATCGACGCGCCCCTCTCGACTACGGTCTTGACACACTGCCAGTCTTGTTCAGTGCGGAGTGCACCGTTTAAGGTAGCGGTCGGATACTTGTCGTTAATGAAGGACACATTGTGCCCGATGAACACATCGTCCTGAATCGTCACCCCCTCACAAATAAATGTATGGGATGAGATCTTGACGTTCTTTCCGATCTTGGCGCCCTTCTGAATCTCGACGAAAGCGCCCACTCTCGAGTTGTCGCCGATTTCGCAACCGTAGAGGTTCACAAAATCGAAAATGGCGACATTGGAGCCGACCTTGACGTTGTGAAGATTCTTCTTCTCGCAATTGCTCATACCATGATCCCCTTCCCGTCCTGCTTCATGGAGAGATCTGCCGCCTCCAGGACCTTCACTACGCGCAACCCCATCGCGCCGTCACTGATCGGACGCTCTTGATAGGTGATGCATTTAACAAAATCTTTGCACAGGAGACTCAGCGCCTCGGTAGGATCCAGCCTCGGCGCCCACATATCTCCAAGGCGATACGACACGAGCGCGCGATGCAGGTCTTCTTTCGTCACGACGTTGACGCCTCGGTCGAAGACTTTCACCTTCTCACTGGGTTCCATATCGTCGTAGACGATCATCTTCCTTTCCCCCCCGAGAAGGATGGTCCGAAGTTTCACCGGAGCAAGCCAGTTGTTGTGAATGTGGGCGATAAAGCCGCTTGCGAAGCGCAGGGTCAGATAGGCTACGTTTTCGATGCCGTTTCCGACATGGCAAACCCCGTTAGCGGAGACGCTAACCGGCTCCTCCTCCATCAGATGAGCTAGTATCGCGATATCGTGACAGGCCAGATCCCAGATGACATTGCAGTCAAGCTGGAACAGGCCAAGATTTATCCGAACCGAGTCATAGTAGTACAGGGCCCCGAGATCACCCTTGGCGACCAGTTCCTTGATCTTGCGGACGGCGCCGCAGTAGACGAAGGTGTGATCGACCATCAAAGTCAATCCCCGCTTCGCGGCAAGCGTTACCAGACTGTCCGCTTCCAGGGAAGTCGCCGCCAACGGTTTCTCGACCAAGACATGTTTGTCGTGCTCAAGCGCCTGTTTGGCTAATTGATAGTGAGTGCGCAGGGGCGTTGCAATGGCTACGGCGTCGATTGTCTTGTCCTTCAGCACTTCATTGTAATCTGTCGTAACCCTAAGCCAAGGATGCCTGGCTTTGGCTCCCGTAAGGGATTCCGGTTTGAGATCACAGCACACGGCCATATCGACTCCCTGAGTACCCGTGAAATTGCGGATGAGGTTCGGTCCCCAGTATCCGTATCCGATCACCGCCACTCGTATCATGCTCACCAACCTCTCCGCGGCCGATCACATCGTCCGCTTTCGGAATGCAGTCTGTCCGGTAGCCCGTTAGTTCGAATCGAATGCGGGGAAGAATAGAAGGGGATGGAAGTTCTGCTAGTCCGCCGCGTTCGCAGGCTCCGAGACGATTTCGTCGAATGCGCGCCAAATACTTTGCGAGGTCATTCCGGTGTATTCGACGCCGCTCCCGTTACGCGTGAACAGCCATTTTTTTGCGGGAACCTGAAACACGCCGTCGTGATGATTGAAAGCAGGGCCGGAGATATGGAGCTCGCCGAAACGCCGGGCCACAATAGGCATCGCTCGAGCCATGTCACCGGGAATATGACCGCCGCCCCAATGCCACAGCAAAACATGAACCTCGTAAAAGCCGGGAAGGAGACGCAACTCAGGAAGCCAGCCTTCCAAAGTGCATGAGCCTTCCAGAAAATCGACCTTGAAGCCGTCGTACCAATTGTTGAAGTTACAGACGATCACCCCATCGGCCCGCTTCAGCCCTACGTTGATCATCGGATTCGGTATGCGCTGCTCCACGCGAAGATCGATACGGACTCTGACCGCCTCCCCGAACTCGAACTGCCGTCTGTTGTCGCCGCTGTCGCCGAACATGTGACATTTTACTATTTCCGCCCCGAACGAATTTCTCATCCCGTTCTCGCTCGCCCGATGTTCGGAAGTGGATGCTTCGTGACGTTCAAGGGTATGTTGGTAACGTTGAATGACCTCCAACACTTTCCCGTCGGCACAGACCCCCCCATTTTCCAGAAGAACGGCCCGAGAGCAACAACTCTGAATCGCGGCCATGTTGTGCGAGACGAGCAGGATCGTCATGCCCTTTCCTTTGAGACTCTGCATTCGCTTGAGGCACTTGCTTTGAAAAGCAAGGTCCCCGACGGCGAGCACTTCATCGACGATCAGAATTTCCGGTTCGAGATGGGCAGCTACGGCGAAAGCCAGTCGCACATGCATTCCACTGGAGTAATGCTTGATCGGAGTGTCGATGAATCGCTCGACTTCGGAGAACGCGACGATCTCGTCGAATTTCTCCTCAATTTCCACCCGCTTCATACCGAGTATGGCACCGTTCAGATAAACGTTCTCCCGTCCGGTCAACTCCGGGTGAAATCCGGTTCCTACCTCTAAGAGGGATGCGACGCGGCCTCCGATTTCGACTCGACCCTCGGTTGGCTCGGTTATTTCCGACAGAATCTTCAATAAGGTACTTTTCCCCGCGCCGTTACGACCGATGATCCCGACGACTTCTCCTGGAGCGATATCGAACGTTACGTTCTTGAGCGCCCAAAACGCTTCGTCCGAAGTCATGGCAGGTTCACCCTTCTTCGGTATCCGATGCGCGCCGCTGCGGAACGGAGCCGTGAGAGTGTTCATGATGGTATCGCGCAGCGTGCGATAACCCGCCTGCTTCCCTCCGATGCGGTACCGCTTGCCGAGCGCTTCGACGCGTACGATCGAATCAGCCATACGCCTTACACCGTGTCGGCGAACGTTCGTTCCATCCGCCGGAAGTAAAACGCGCCGCTGACGAGGATAAGGAGCATGACCGCCGTCGAGACGATGAGTATCGGACCGGGGACGGTCTTGGTTCCAAGCAGTGCCCAGCGGAAGCCTTCGACGACGCCTACCATCGGATTAACGCCGTAGAACGTTCGCCAAGGTTCAGAGAGCAGGCTGCTTGGGTAGGCGATCGGTGTCGCGAACAGCCAAAGCTGCGTCAGAAACGGCATCGCATGGCGTACATCCCGGAACTGAACATTAACGGCCGAGAGCCAGAGTCCCACCCCCAAGGCCGTGCCGAATGCGAGAATCAATAGAAAGGGCAGCCAGACGATATTGGCGGACGGGAGTGCGCCGTAGTACAGCATCATCGCCGCGAGCGCGACAAACGCGCACAGAAAATCGACGGACCCTGAAATCACACTTGAGATAGGCATGACCAGACGCGGGAAATAGACCTTCTTGAGCAAGTTGGCATTCTGGACCAGGCTGTTCGAGGACTGAGTGAGCGCATTGGCAAACAGGGTCCAAGGCACCAGGGCGGTATAGGCGAAGAGCGGATACGGGACGCCGTCAGACGGCATCTTGGCGAGCTTGCCGAAGAAGATACTGAACAGGACCATGGTCAATACCGGCTGCATTATGGCCCACGCCGCACCCAACGCGGTTTGCTTATAACGCACCTTCACGTCTCGCCAAGACAGAAAGTAGAGCAACTCGTGGTACTGCCAGAGCTTGCGGAGATTAATGCTTACCCACCCCCTGGAAGGCTCAAGAACGATCGGTCGTGATGGGGCTATGTGTGATGGCATGGTCGAGCCTATTTCCAAGTGGCGTTGAGCGACAACGTGAAAAAATGACGGGAAAACGAGAATCCTGAAGCAGGCACTCCCCCCGCTGCAGGACTCTCATATTTATAGTGATCGTACTCGTAGGACAGTGACGTATCGATGAGTCGCGTGAGCTGATATCGGAGGAGCGCAATTCCTTGATAAGATGAATATTTGAGAAAGTTCACGGGTACCGTCGTTCCCCGCCCGTGGCTTCCGTTGATGCTCAAGGTCAATAACCTTGTAAACTTGTGGTCAATGTACAATCCGGCTGCATCGGTCAGCGTCGCACCTCCTCCGGCGTAAAACGCAGGTGTGACTCTCCGTGAGAGAGTTGTTCTGATTCTTGTCGTAGTAGCGAAGTTTCCCGTCACTGACACCGCGCCGGAGAAAAACACGTTCTGCCCGACGTCGATGGTCGTTGCCCCCGCTCTAAGCGTGGTAGTCCAGTGAGGTGTTGCTCTCACGTACTGAGCCGCAAAGCTTTGAGTCGAGAAACTCTGGTCGACTCCGCTTCCCGACAAATAGTTCAGCGTCGGTTCATAGTTCACGCTGACGGCGTCTTCAGGACTCAATGAAAAGGTAGGCCCGATGCTGAAATTATGGTAGGTCGTGTTGAAATAGACGACCGGGATCGCAGTCGGCTGGGTCGGTCTTGCGAAGATCTGACCGAACCTGATAAGGCCGACGTCATACCTTCCTTGAAGGCCGACTCCCGGCGCCAATCCGTAGGAGGTCGACACCGAGCCGTTGTTTAAGAAGGTATTTGCGCGCGCGCCTTGAATGCCGCGTAGAAGCACGTCGGCCGTCTGAGGAGCCTGCCCACCGGTCAGAAAGGACGGGGGCTGGGGCGTATAGACGAAGCTATTTGCAACCTTCAATTTGGCGCCTTCGAGGAATTGATTAATCCAGCCGTCCAAATTGGAGAACAATCCCGCATTGAACGAGACGTAATCTAATTCCCTGTTGTGGACATACACGTTTCCGGAAGCGCCTGCCTGAAGGGCCGTGTCCATCTGGCGGTTCTTGACGAGGTATTGGAGTTGCGTGGAGAGTGATGACACATAATCGTACTGCTTCTTTCCTGCAGGGACGAAGCTGCTTGGCCCCCCCCATACATTGCTGTCATATGACTGAGATCCCGTGACAGACGGAATGAAATCCGTCTCGGCATGGCAGGGCATGGGATGCAGCAGCAGAAAGGCCCCAAGGCATTTCAGAATCGGCAATACCGTCGGCCATGCTGGAGATAATAGTCGTCGCTGGAAACGTCTGAACCGCATTAGTCATGAGCACTTCTGCTGCAATCGCCACACAAGCGAGTGAAGCATCGTTCGTGAAGCGTAGATCGAAACAGGAAGTCTAATGACCAACGTTCCATGTTTCAGGTTTGGTTTGGGAGGTTCCAAATTGCAAGTTTCAGGCTTCGGGTATTCAGATTCAAATAGCGTGGAGCATGATACATAACACTCGCGATTCTCGAGCTGTTTCATCTCTCGCCCTCTCGACGTCGATCCGGATCGAATTTGAGCAAGGTCGAAACCTCGACTGGGATCGAGAACCTAAGCAGATTGAAGGGCGCCGAACCGTCACGAGCAAGACGCCGCGAGGCGATCACAGGAGCGTATGCAAAGCGAGTCCGTTTACCGACGCGACCGAAGCGCACGATGCTAACAGAGACATAACAGCCGCAAGTATGTCCGGTGATCAAAATGGTCGGGCCAACTGGGCTGTGTCAGTTTCCTGAGAGAAACGCTGTGCCAAGTTCCTGCGACTTGTAGTAGAGATCGCCCAGAGTCTCGGTCCCGTCGTTGTAGAGTGACGCCACGTCCTCCGGCAACCGGGACAGGTCGCTGCTTCGGAGAAATTCCCGCACCGTGGTGCCGGTGCATGCCGCATCGACGTTCGGCGCTCCAATTCGCGCCGCGAGGTCGTCTGCGTGGTAGGTCCGGAAATCGATGCTGAATCGGGTCTTGCCGGACGTGTTCGGCACGCTCGAATGCATTTGAGCCGCGGAAAATAGAATCAATCCGCCCCGCGGGCAGATCAGCCGAACCTCCGGCTCTCGCTCGAACGGGCCCAGAGGTTTGGGAAGCAAGCGAGGATCCTCCTTCGTATAGGTGGCGACTTTCGCGCCACGGCCGACTCTGTTTTCGACATACCTGTTGAATTGACCGGAATCGTTCTGCACCGGTTCGCTCCAGTAACGGGGGTGAAACGCCATAGCATTGTCGGATTCGATCTCATAGATCGGAAGCCACCAATTTATCTGGCAATGCGGGGCCGAATACCACGTATCCCGATGCGGATGCCACGCGTACGCGATACCGGTCGTCAAGTAGCCCCCGCTCGTAGAGCTTCGCATCTTCGGAACGTCGAAATAGGTTTTCTCGGGCTCACACCCCATGTCTGACAGGATTGTCTGCAGAAGCTGTTTCGATTTCGGATGGTGGATAAAGCTGGGCTTCAGCTTGCCGAGGATCGCCGCATAATCCTCGACCGGCATGCTCTGTTGGGCCGTCTGGGGATCGAGTGAGCCGAATGCCTCCTGAATCATCTCGCGGGCGAAATCGCAAAGGGCGATCGTGCTCGCGCGCGGAGAAAAGACGAACAAATGACCGTCGTATAATTGTCGCCTTCTCTCTACATCGTTGACGGGTGAATCAAAGTAGACAGTGGTCATGCTATCCTCCGGAGTTAGGTCGGAAGCGAATCAACCGATACGAATCGGTCGTCTTCTCCGACTGGTTGAAAGGAATTCGCCGTGGTCCGGCCTTCTCCGGCGTTCTTCAATTCGGCAGGTTTCCAGCCGCTGCTAGGCAAGAATCTTGACATCAGGCACCGGCACGATGAATCTCCCTCCCCGGCTGCGATACTCGGCCTGCTGCTCCATCACCTCGTCGAGAAAGTTCCAGGCCAGCACGAGCACATAATCCGGCTGGTCGTCCAGGAGTCGTGTGGGAGCCACCACCGGGATATGCGCCCCCGGCGTATAGCGCCCCTGCTTCAAGGGGCTGCGATCCGCGATATACTCGATCAGGGACGGTCCGAGCTCGAGAAAACTCAGCAACGTGTTGCCTTTCGCCGGAGCGCCGTACCCGACCACTCGCTTTCCTTCCGAGGCCAATTCCGCCAGCGTTTTTCGGACCGCGCTCTTGATGCCCCTTGTCTTCTCAGCGAACCGGACAAAGGTTTCAAATTTGTCGAGGCCCATAGCGCGCTCCAGATTTATGATTTCCTGCACGGACGGCTTCGGAACGGCATCGCCCTTCCGTTGTACGGTTACGCGAAGCTGTCCATGGTGCAGCGGCAAGCGCTCGGCATCGACGACTTCCATGCCGTTGTCCCGGAAGAGTCGAATCATGGGGCCCAAGGCCCAATAGGAGATATGCTCATGGTAAACCGTATCAAAAGCCCCTTGCTCCAACAGATCGACCAGATAATGCGCTTCCAGTACGAAGGCGCCGCCCGGCGCGAGCGCCGAATTCAGCCCCGCCACGAAGTCGCGCAGTTCGGGAATATGAGGGAACGTATTGGTCGCCGTGATCAACGCCGCCCTCCCCCAACGGCGGACGATCTCCTGAGCCGTCCGTGAATTAAAAAATCCGACGTATCGTTGGACTCCGCTGTCTTTGGTGAAGACGGCCAGGTTCTCGGCCGGATCTACACCCAGCGTTCTGACTCCATGACGCGCGAAGCCTTTGAGCAACGTCCCATCGTTGCACCCGATGTCGATGACGAGATGGTCCGCGCCGAGTCCCCGACGGCTCACCAGCACGTCGCTCAACTCATAGAGATGCCGCTTGAGCGTGTCCGAGGCCGAAGAGACGTACAAGTAGTCCTGGAACATGGACTTCGGTGGAACCCCTTGCATGAGCTGGACATGGCCGCAGGTATGGCAAAAACCCACCGTGAGAGGATATTTTTCCTCCGGCAAGTTCAACTCGTCCTTCGAAAGGAATTTGTTCGCCAGGGCCGTGGACCCCAGATCGAGGAACTCCTCGACCGTCGTTCGATCGCATACAATGCAGCGCGTAGAGCCGGATGTCTTGGGTGAATGCCCGTTTGTCGATGTCATAGCGAGGTTACTCCATGAAAAGTACTTGTGAGCCGTGGGCTTCCGGTCCGATTTTGACTTCGCGCAAGGTCGACAGCGACTCCCTGACTGCCGCCTGACGACCCGGCTGCGCCACGAACACCAGGAATCCGCCGCCTCCGGCCCCGCAGAGTTTTCCGCCCAGCGCCCCGGCCTGCTTGGCCCTGTCGTACCATCCGTCGATTTCCGATGTCGTGATCGAACTGGCGAGTTGTCGTTTGAGATTCCACCCCTCGTCGAGAAGGCCCCCGAACGCGTGAAGGTCGAACTGCCCGTTGTTCAGCAGCCTCTGCAGGCGGTAGGCGTGATCCCGCATTTGCAGCAGGGCGTCAAATTTCTTCATCGTGTTGGCCTTCTGCTCGGTCAACACGATGCTGGCGTCCCGCTGATGCCCGGTCCAGAACGCGAGAAGATTCTTGAACAATTTGGCCGACGATCCGTTCGCCAGTCTTTGCGGCTCCACCGACACCGCGCCCCCTGGCTTAAAACAGAATAGATTCAGGCCCCCGAAGGCGGCCGCATACTGGTCTTGCTTCCCGATCGGCTGATTCAACCGTTCAATCTCGATGTAGGAGGCCTCCTCGGCCAGTTGGCCTGCGGCGACCCGCTCACCCCTATAGGCGTACAGCGCATTGAGCAAACCGACGGCAAAGCTGCTCGATCCTCCCAGGCCCGTGGAAGCAGGCATGTCGCCGACCGTGCTGATGTAAATCGGCGGATCCACCTTCATGAACTTCAGGCATTCCCGCGCGATCTCGTTCTGAATCTCATCGATGGTCTGGACTTGCTCGCTTTGTGAGTAGTTCAGCCGAATCCGCTCTCTGAACACCTCGCCGTGCCTCTTCACCGTGACATAAATGTATTTATTGATCGCGGTGCTCAGCACCGCGCCGTGGTCGCGCTCATAGAACGCCGGCAGGTCGGTGCCCCCTCCGCAGAAGCTGACGCGCAGGGGTGTCCGCGTCATGACCACGGTGGGAGCCGACCTCGACCGCCTAGCCATGCTTCACCGCCCAGTCGTACGGAATCTCCGGCGTGAACGGATCGAGCCGCAGCATCTCTTGAGGATCGTGCGGTTCGCTCGCGCAGTTGGCGAGGATGACCGGTTTGTCTCCGTACGCCTTGTACCCGTTGGCGATCCCGGGCGGAATCTGGACCAGACAGTAATTGTCCTCCCCGAAAAACACCTCCTGAAGCACGCCCTTCGTCGGCGATCCGGGGCGCAGGTCGTACATCACGAGCTTTGCCCGACCGCTGACGACCGCGTTGTTTACGGTCATCGTCTGGTGGATGTGCCAGGCCTTGATCGTTCCCGGCCACGCCGTTGAAAAATAGATCTCCCCGAAGCTCTTAAAGTGAGGATCCGTGGCCTTCATCATATGCATGATCTTTCCGCGCTCATCGACGATCTGCCTCAGCGGAACGATCTTGACCCCGTCGATACAGGGACGGCCGTTCGTGGCGGCCGTTTTCCAACGCAGGGAACCGTCCACCTGCCCGCTATCGAGCAGGTGCCGGAGCCACTTCAATCTGGTGAATCGTTTATCCGTAAAGGTTTCGTGAGTGAGACCGATCAACCGAAACGTCTCGTAGAGTTCCTCGGCGCCGGTTTGAGCCGTCCATTCGAACCGGAAATCGGGAAACGTCCGCGCGAACTTTCCGAAATCCGCTTTATACGTCCGCTGATCGGCGCCCGCCTCACCACGGACTTCCAACACACAGTCAGGGACCGTCTTGGCGACGATCTCGGCGAGGTCGATGATTTGATGATTCAGGTGATCGGCGCCCGTATTGAACGCCTGATTGTGCACCAGCGCCTTCGGCGCGCGGAGGACCATCGCGAATGCGCGCGCCACATCCCGCACGTGAACCACCGGCCTCCAGGGCTTGCCGTCGCTGTGCAGGGTCACCTTTTTCGTCGTGACCGCCCTGCCGACGAGATCGTTCAGAACGGTGTCAAACCGCATCCTCGGCGACACGCCGTATATGGTTCCGTTCCTCAGAAAGACGGGCGAAAAGCGTTCGTCCGCGAGCTTGGAGATCGCTTGCTCGCTGTTGACTTTCGAGCGCGCGTAGTCCGTCTTCGGGTCCAGAGGGGACTCTTCGGTCACGACGGCCGCCGACGCCATGCCGTACATGATGCACGAGGAGGAGAAGAGAAACCGCTGAACTCCTGCGGCCTTGGCCAGTTCGGCCAAACGTACGGACGCTCTATGGTTGATCTCTTCCGTCCACTCCCACTGCAGGTTGCCGATGGGGTCGTTACTCAAGGCCGCCAGATGCACCACCGCATCGATTCCCCGCAGATCCTCGGACGTCAGATCGCGGATGTCTTTGCGGATCCAGGAGACGTTCGCCGTGTCTTCGACGAACGTGCACCGGTCGTAGTATCCGGTATCGAGCCCCACCACTTCATATCCCTCCTGGAGCAAGCACGGGACCATGACCGAACCGATATACCCATTGTGTCCTGTAACGAGAACTCGTCTGATATCCGGCATTGCTTCCCCCTTTTTCTATGTGACTACGTCCGCAAAAGGCGGTTGACCAGGCGCTCTAATCGCGAGTCGGCACGAGTCCGTCCTGGCTGTGAGCGAGCAGAGTCCTTGCGGCTTCGAGCAAGGACAATTCTTCCGACACCAGGATGGAGGAGCATCCGGCGGCTTCGGCCGTTTCCACATCGCGGATGTCGTCACCGATGAATACGATCCGGCTCAAGTCCAGGCAGTAATCACGCTGGGCCTGAAATATCATTCCCGGTTTCGGTTTTCGGCATTCACAGCCGTCGTTCCAATTGTGAGGGCAGTAATAGATCGCGTCGATTCCGCCTCCGGCCTCCGCCGCCTCCTGTTTCATGCGGTCATGGATGCGCAGGAGATCCGCTTGTGTCAATTCGCCCCGCGCCACGCCGGCCTGATTCGACACCACGATCACGCGAAATCCCCGCTCGTGAAAGAGCCGCAAAGCGGTCTTGGCGCCGGGAAGCCACTCGAATTCTTGCCAGGATTTGACGTACTGCGCCTTCGGAGGCTTCTTGTTAAGGACTCCGTCTCGATCAAGGATCACGGTCGGGCGGCGTCCCAGGAAGGCCTCCGTTGACGGCAGCCTCTCCAAGGAGCCGACGCTGTAGTACCGATGGTCGGTCACATAGGCCGCCAATTCGCGGCGCGACGCGAGCGCCGGATAAACCGTGCTCTCGAACAACACGTTATCGTCTGGAAGAATGTCGACGACGGACTTCTTTAGAATGGCGTAACTGATTTCCACTCCTTGGAGGTCTCGGCGCGTTCGACTCTTGTCATAGACGACGACATACCCTTCCGGATCGAGTTGCAGACTGTCCTTCGTGTATCCGTCTTTGTTCCGATAGACCGTAACCATGGCCGGCGCGTCCGCTTGAAGAAATCGATTCCACATCTTCTCCATGTGCATGGGCCAGTAGTTGTCGCAGTACATCAAGAGGAAGCAGTCGTCGATCAGCGGCGCGGCAAGCTTGATCCTTCTCCCGGTGTCGTTTTCGACGTCGGTAACCGAGTATTCGATGCTCATCCCCCAACGGCTCCCGTCACCGAAATGCTTCTGGACGACTTCGGGCAGGTAGCCGAGGAGCATCAGAATCCGTTCGAACCCCTGCTCTTGCAACATTTCCACGAGATATTCCATGAAAGGCTTCCCGTGGAATTCGATCATGGGTTTCGGCCGTTCGTCGGTCAATGGACGGAGCCTGCTCCCCCGGCCGCCGGCCAAGATGACCGCTTGCGTCGGTCGTCGCATGGGTTGCGTTGCGGAAACGGTCGCCACGATCGTCAACTTCCGGTCTCGGGGACGCCCGCGGGCGAATCGGCCTTGGCCAGGCAGGCGGTCAGAACATGGCAAATCAGCTGATGCGCCGGTTCCACCAAACCGTATGCCCCTTTCTCCGTCGGTACGAGCAGATACTCGTCGACCAGACGCTTCAGCTCACCTCCGTCGAATCCCAAGAGACCCATCGTGACGACCCCCCGTGATCTGGCGAGTTCCACGGCGCGCACCAGGTTCTTCGAGTTTCCGCTCGAGGAGATGACCACCAGAGCATCTCCGGCTCTCGCAAAATTTTCCAATTGCCCGGAGAACACCCGGTCGTAACCCTCGTCGTTCGCGAGGGCCGTCAGCCACGACATGTTGTCGTTCAAACTGAGAACGCGCACCGGCGGAAGTCCTGCCCGTTTGGTCGCCTTTCCCAGATCATTCACCCAGTGGGAAGCGATCGCGGCGCTTCCTCCGTTTCCCGCGATATAAATCAACGCCCCTTTCCTGCGCGCCGCGGAAAGATGGTCGGCGATTCGCTCGATCGCGTCCTGATCGATCAGCCGCAGAAGTTTCTCGAAGGCGGGCAGATAACTCCCGATGATGTCCTTGATCTCAACGACTTCCGAGCCGACGTTCATCGAATCCTCCAGTCGGTTTCACCAGGCACCATTTGGTTGCGCCCGACGCCGGCGATCTCTTCGATCCCTGAGGCGAAGCGACGCCGGAAGGGCGTGACGGCTATTGGGCGCGGGGGATATTGGAGAGCGGAATCCAGGCCAGCCTGTCGTTGGCCGCCATCACCGCATCGATACCTTGTTGAGCGGCAAACCCGTCATAAAACGTGGCGTCCAACTCCGGATCGGAGGCCCCCCCGAGGCAGGCATCGACGAATCCGGCCATCGTCGACGTCAGGCAATGCGGCAATCCGTCATTTGCCTCGACAGGCAATCGAATCGGCTCCCAGGACGGTTGTCCGGGCCGGCACACCTGCAGGCGATCGACGGTCCCGCGGCTCAACGAGGCGCGGAGGGCGCCTTCCGGACCGATCACTTCGAGCCAGCCGTTTTCTTCCGATCGGGGCGTCGCCCGACTTGCGAACCACTGCCCATGGACTCCGCATTCGTGCCGAAACCACGCCGCCGCCACATCGTCGGTCTCAACATCCCTCATGAGATTCTGAGTCAGATCAGGATGTTTTCGGGGAATTCTGTGAAGAAATCCCGTCACATGATTGATCTTCCCGAAGAGAAATCGCGCAATGTCGAACAGGTGGCTGCCGTGATCGTACAGTTCGCCTCCTCCGGACAACTCGAGCTGCTCTCGCCACCCTATCTTCCAATCGCGCGCCAAGCCTCGCCAGCCGTCGTACTGAACTCTTAGGAGATAGGGATCGCCGATGTCGCCGGCTTGAACGCGCCGCTTCAACTCCCGGACACCGAAAAGATGCCGATACATGAAGTTGACATGATGAATCTTGCCGGCGGCGACCGCCGCATCCAGCATGAGGCGGGCTTCAGATGTCGTGCGCGCCATCGGCTTCTCGCAAAGCACGTGCTTCCCGTGCGCGAGCGCCGCCAAGACCTGGTCTTTGTGAAACGCATTGGGCGTGACGATCGTCACCGCGTCGATATCGAGACGGGCGCAGAGTTCCCGGTAGTCCGTGTATGTGGAAGGGATGCCGAACTGATCCGCCACCGCTCGAGTACGCTCACGATTCCTCCCGCATATCGCCACGACCTCTGCCTGCGCATGCGCCTGTACTCCCGGGATATGGCATGCGGCGGCGAATGCCCCTGATCCGATTACGCCTACCCGCAAACAGGAGCGATCCGCGCGCCGGCGGTTGAGAGCACCAGCCGCTCCGGATGGGATGCTCGGGTGTGACGTTGCCTGTACCCGCTTCATTTGTCCGTCGTCGTAAGTCGATATATCGAAGAAGACAGGAAAAGCAGATTTCCCCTGTGGAGTCCTGCCCTCTGGGTCGTCTGCCGGTCGATTTCGAAATACGCCAGGTTCTCTTTGAAGCGATCGGTAGCGGAGCGCCCGGCGGATCATGGGCGCAGCGGGCAAGGCGGTCAGTTGATTAAGACACGCATGACTCTCCTCAAGGAACTACGACCGTGTCCCCCGAAGAGAGGATGATATTTCCTGATTCGCTCCTTCCGGAGACGACATCGTCGTATCGCACCGGAATGTGGATTTCACGAAGTTTCTTGTCCCCGTTCGGCATGAGTCGCACGACTTGCATTTTGTTCTTCTTTGCATAGTCCGTAAACCCACCCGCCAATGAGATCGCCTGCAGCACGGTGGCGTAGGACTTCAGCTGAAACTTCCCCGGCTTGCTTACTTCCCCCACCACGAATATGAAATAGCTGTTCAGATCTTTGACGCTGACCGAGACGCTCGGATTGGCGATGTACGGCTTCAGGCGCTCGGTAATACGTTGAGCCAAGGCGTCCGTGGTCATACCCGCAGCGCGAACATCGCCGATGATCGGCATGGAAATGACTCCGTCGGGTCGGATCGGAACGGTTTTGGTCATGTCCTGATTTTTCCAAACGGCGATCTCGACGACGTCTTCCGGACCGAGGAGAAATTCCTGCGGAGCGGCATACTCCCGTTCCCCCAAGGTCGGCTGTGCGCAGCCCGACATCCCCAGCCCGATTACAATCACAGCCATCGCCGACAACACCAGCGTCGTTCCGTAGCCTTGGTCATGCATCATGGCGGTTCCCAGCATCATCGACTCACCGCTCGTTCAGCTTTTGACCAGGAAACACGACCATGGTTTCACTGGGAACCACGACCGTGTCTCCCGCCTTCAGCTCAAGGTTTTGGGACACTCCTCCCCGCAAAACAATATCGTCGTAACTGGCCGTCAGAGTTCTTGTGCCTGCGCCGTTTTCTGAAAACCGGAAGATCACCACCTGATTTCTGGCGGCAAGGGACGTGAATCCTCCTGCCATCGTAATACCCTGTAGGAGCGTAGTTTTGCTCTTCAGGGGATACTTCCCCGGCTTCACCAACTCGCCCAGCATGTAGATGTTGTAGCTATTGACGTCCCGCACGCTGATCGCCACGACTGGATTCTGAACGTACTCTTTGAGTTTTCTCGTCAACTCATCGCCGAGCTGGGAGGTCGTCTTGCCCATCGCCATGACGTCGCGGACGACCGGCAGTGAGATCCTTCCGTCGGGACGCACCTGGACGGTCTTTGACAGATCTGGATTCCTCCACACGCTGATTTCCAGCACGTCCTCGGCTCCGATAAGAAAATCGCTGCTCACCGCGTTCGACAGCTTTTCAATCATCGAGGCGGCCGAACCGGGTTCCTCTTTCGTTCCCGACAGGGCTTCAGACTTCTCGAGACCCATCGTCCTGGGCGCGACCGGAGAGGACTCCGTCGTCACCTTTATGGCGGGAACCGCTTGAGACGATACCGGTCGCACATGGCCGGATAACTCGACAAGAACGATCGCCGCTGTCAGCGTGATCAAGCCGATTGCGTGCTTGCGTTTCATGAGATTCACTCCCAAGTTGACGTGCCGACGGAGTTACAGCTTGAACTCAGCGGCGGCAGCGGGTTAGGTCGCGGCGTCCCCGTCGGGGCTCGCTTCGTTTCCATGCTAGGCATATCGAATCGCAGCCTGGTCGGGTAATGGAACCGTAAACATGATGGCATCGTCGTTTGCCGGCGCGATGCATGAGGAGTCTATTTCGACGGCCACGGCCTGCTGGATGAGACTGATGCTGATGACGACTCTGCAAAGCTTCGCGCATCGAAGGAGACGGCCTCTGGCTCCCTGAAGCGGACCTCGGACTACCTCTACAAGCGACCCTTCTCTCATGAACGGATGGAGATCGTATCGGGCACGATTGGTCATGAGGAGCATCAAAGAATCGATTTCGGCCAAGGGAATCGGCTCAGGTCGGCCGTCGCAGCTGACGATGCGGACGACACCCGTCGATTGCAATACCGGCAGCCGTTCATTCAACGCAAATCTTGCGAAACAGTATCCGTGAAAGAGCGGGAATTCGACCTGCTTCTTCCGGTCTTTCCATTGGCTCAGGCGAGTGATGGTGGGAAGAAAATGTTCGATGTTGCGTTTCGCCAGTTCGTCGCGCACGACCTTTTCATGGCGAGACCGGGTTTGCAACGCAAACCATTGGGGATGAGCAGTTTCCGCCGACTGGAGTTGACTCATATTTCCCCCGCTTTGCCGACCGGTGTGTACGGCTTCGCCCTCTCAGCCCCATGGTTACCCATCGGCTTCCCTTAATTCCCGCGCAATAATGACCGGATGGCGAATGTTTCTCATCGGACGCCTGTTCTTTTTTTCCTAGGGAACCTATCCTAGATTTGTGCCCCCGCCGACCTTCGGGGAAGTATTCGATATCCACAATTGAGGGTTCCTTGTCTTTTCTCTGTGATGAATGTGCCTATAAGAAGCCCGACGAACGTGCCATATGATCTGCCGCCCGGTTACGTAGAGGTTCAGAGTTCACCCGCAGTAGGCATTATTGTGTTGCGTATATTCCATTAACGCTAAAGAGTGCCTATCATTACCATTCGGGGATTTGCGATAAGGTAGCTGCCGTATGGCTCCAATCGGCCACAGTCCATGGTTTCCTGGCATCCTCAGCCTATCGTCGATTTAGCGAAAGAGGCACGATGCGCGGTCGGCAGCTGACTCCGGGCGGACGTCGAAGGAAACGTAGGGAGAGAACAAATGGTTGAAGGCACGAACGTCGATCCGATCAACGTGCTCATTCTCAGCAACAACCACATTACCCGATCCGGGTTGCGGCGGATCCTTGAATCCCATCCGGGCTTTCATGTCCTGGGCGAGGGAAGCGTCGGAAGCACCACGATCGTCGAATCTCTCATCCGCCAACAACCGGAAGTCATACTGCTTGATCTTGACGCCAAAGGCGCCGATGCGTTGAGTTTCATCAAGAAAAGAGACGAGCTCGGACAGTCTTCGTCCGTCATCGTCTTGTGCGATCTCGGGCAAGACGAGGCGGCCCGAAAGGCATTGAGCCTGGGGGCTTCAGGCATCGTGCTGAAGAATCAACCGCCGACCGTCTTGATCGCGACGATCCTAAGTCTTAGCGAGCCCGCAGAAAAGGACCTCGCGGTCAAACATGAGGGGAAAGAGAAGTTGAAGAGCACCCCGCCGTCCTTAGTCAAGCAACTTCCCGCTGTGGCGGACAAATTCGGCAGCCTCACCGCCAGGGAGAGAGAAATCATTCGCCTCATCGCCATGGGACTGAAGAACAAAGAAGTGGCCTCCAGGCTGAACATCAGCGATATCACCGTCCGCCATCATCTGACCAATATTTTCACCAAGCTCGACGTGTCCGATCGACAGAAGCTCTTGATCTTAGCTCATAGCCACGGCATCGTGGATCTGACCGCTGCTCCCGCGGCCGGTTAGCCCCCACCCGAAAATACTCTCCGCCTCAATCGCCTGTTTCGAGGGTTCTACCGCGGCGAACAGCCCCGTTGATCCCCTCTGCACGCGCGATGCGCACGCAAGAGCGCTGAAGGGTATTATCCCGTCGCCAAGGTCGATGACTGCTTGGCGGTGTCCATCGCATGCGCGCGCGGAGATCAATCGGGCTCCCCCGGGAGGTGTCCGAGGACAACAGCCATGTCGCCCCGTTCGCCGCGCCACACGCCAAGATTTCCCTGAGGCGCCGCACAGTTATTTTCGGATGGGGGTTAGATTTCCATCTTACGGCGGATGAATCAGATCATTCCTCCGTATCCTGCCGGCGCTCGGAAAGTCCCGCGGCACCCGATCGATGCACTCACCGCACCGTGCGTTGACCGGTGTGACTTCGGACGTACACGCTTACATGGCTTTCGGAAGCCGAGCAATATGGTGGATCGCGATCGCCGTTGCGCTCGCCACGTTGAGGGACTCCACCCCGCGGCGGAGAGGAATTCTGAAGCGGCATGCGGCGGCTTCTCTCGTGCGCAAGGAAAGGCCGCGGCCCTCGTTGCCGAACGCCAGAATCAGGCGAGGCGGCACCGACGCAATCGAACCGATCTCCACGGTTCCCGCATCGCTCGCATCGGCCGCATAAATCGAGCAGCCTTCTCGCACCAGCCCCGTCGCATCGTCCATCCGGAAGATCGGCAGAGAGAGAATGGCTCCGGCCGTTCCACGAACGACCTTGGGGCTGAATTGATCCGCGGAGTCCGCAGTTAGCCAGAGTGCGCTCGCTCCTAGCGCAGCCGCGGTTCTGATGATGGTTCCCACATTGACGGGATCCCGCACCTGCTCACAAAAAACTCCCAACAGGATCGGCTCGGCGAACACCGCTTGCTCGCTCCACACCGGATGGCTCAGGACGGCCAGAATTCCTTGGGGAGTCTCCACATCCGATAGGCGGGAAAAGGCCGTGGAAGTGCAGCCGTAGGACGCCGACGAGAGAGATTCGCGAAGGGTGCGGTCAGGAGCGGATTCTTTCGCTCTGAATTCCGGCGTCGTCACCACCATCCGGATCAGATGGGCCGAGGTTCGCATGGCATCTCGAACGGCCTTGGCACCTTCCACCACGAAGGCGCCGTCGGCCCATCGAGCCTGTCTATCCTTGATCAGACTGTGGAGATGCGCCTGCCCGGCGCGAGAGAGCGGAGGTAGAGAAGTGGACACGCGATCGATTGTGCCGAATCAAGATTGGAAACCGGCTAGCGCCGCTTTCTGCCCGACGCCGCCTCAGCCGCCCGGATCCGTTGGGCTCTCGCTTTCGCCCGCTTGAGGGCCGTCAGCTTCCCTCTCGTCCGATCATCTTCATGCTGCAACTGCTCGAGTTGCGACCGCAAGTAGGCCTTTTCTTGACGGTGAAGGGTGGCACACTCCTCCTTCGAGAGCAACATCCAATCCCCTCCGATCCGCGCCCGCTTGATACGCTGATCCAAGGACTCCCGCAGTTGTTTGGACCTCATCGAGAGGAGCGACTTCAATGCCTGGCGACGCCGTAAAACTTCTTCCTCTTCAGCCATGATCCCACGAATATCCGTTCCCAACATGACGAACCTCCTGCAACAACATGTGTGAGCGAGCAGCCTCATTTTACCCGATTTGATTGTTCATCTTCCACTGCGAGGATGCCGCCATAACTATTTGATAACACTGCGTAGATCTGTTATTTCACCTATGGAAACTATTGCGGGGGCCGTCAGGTTTCAGTATGATCGCCGTCATGGGGATGGGAGCCCACATTCAAGCATGGAGGACCTCGAAGGGTTGCTCACTCGACGATCTGGCTCTGGAAACCGGGCTCAGCCCTCATGTCATTGAGGAGATCGAGTCCGGCGACTTCGATCCGTCCGTGTCGACGCTGGAAACCCTGGCGGGGGCGCTCAAGATTCCGGTGGCGTGGCTCTTCACCCATCCCACGATGTTTCAGCAATTGTTCCAGCAGGATCCCGAAGAAGAACGAAGTATTCCGGAAGGTCCTGACCCAGTTACCGAGCGTATTCTTTCCAGCATGAAGCTGGACCGTTCGCTCTATGTCCTATTAACCGCCCTCATCCAAAGTGCTGAGCCGAAGTTGCTCCGAGCCGCCGAGGTCAGCCTTCAGAGCCTGGTCAAGCAATCCAAACAGTCTCTTATACCGTGGCTGAATCGACCGTCGGGACATTTCGAACCGCCGAGCGACTAGCGAGAGTCGTGAAGCGTATCTCGGAATGACCGTCGCTCGTGAAGCGTCGTTCGTGAATACTGTCACTCGCGGAGCGTCTGAGTCCGGGAACGAATACGCTTCACGTCAGTTTTCCCGCGCTTCACGCTTCACGGGATGCGAACGACGATCCCACCTCACAGGACTTGAAGAATGAAACACTTCAGATACCGGGTCTCAGGCATGGCGGCAAGTATCGGATGGTCGCTCGCCTGTCCCCGCTGCTCAAGCAGCCTGATGGTGCGTTTGGCATCCCGCCCCGCTCTCGTGATGGCGCCCCAGAGTGCCTCCTCTGATACATGGTGCGAGCAAGAACTCGTGACAAGAAACCCTTCCGGCTTCACCAGACGCATTCCGAGCAGATTGACGTCCTTGTAGCCGGCCAAGGCCCGAGCCACCGCTTGCTTGCTCCGGGCGAACGCAGGGGGGTCGAGAATTACCAGGTCGTACCGCCGCCCCTGCCTCTCCAAGAGACGCATCTCATCGAACGCGTCCGCTTGGCGGTACGAACACCTGTCTTCCACCCGGTTCATTTCAGCATGTTTTCGGGCCATGGACAGCGCATCAAGGCTCACGTCGAGTCCTTCGACTGACTTGGCCCCGGCCAGCGCGGCCTGAACGCCGAACGCTCCGGTGTGACAGAAAACTTCGAGCACCTCCGCTCCGGCCGCAAGTTTCGCGGCCGCCAGACGATTCTCCCGTTGATCGCAGAACCATCCGGTCTTTTGCCCCCGCTGGATGTCGACCTCGAACCTAGCCGGCCCCTCCACAACCTGCACCACGGCGTTTCCCCCGCCACGGAGGAACCTCGTCTCCTGCGGGAGCCCTTCAAGAAGCCGACTCTTGGCATCGTTACGGAGGAAAATCCGACGGACTCCGGTCTCATCGGACAACAACCTACTCAGGACCTCCTCGCGGCGGGCCATCCCGGCCGAAAGGGTTTGCATGACGAGCACGTCGTCATACCGGTCGACGATCAGTCCCGGCAGCTGATCCGCTTCCCCGTACACCAGCCTGTATGCAGTGGTCCCTGAGACGACTTTCCGGCGGAGTCGATAAGCTTGCGCCATCCGCGTTCTCCAGAAGGACTCCGTGATCGGTTCATCGTGAAACGAAAGAATCCTGACCCTGATCTTCGACGCAGGATTGATCAATCCCCTCGCATAGAACTGCCCGTTGGGCAACAGGACGTCCACCACGTCCCCGCCGGACGGATTGCCGGCTACCGACTGGATGAAGCCGGCATAGATCCAGGGATGTCTCGCCTCTACGACTTCTTTTGTTCGCGCCAGAATGACCCGGCCCGTCGAGCTCTCCAGCGGTTGCGCCATGCCGTAGTTATCCGTTCCCCTCTCGTCTGCGTCAAGCCCTTAGGGCGTAATATTCATGAGCGGTGGTCCCATGTAGGATGCTTGACGATCCGGTGGCACTATGGTTTGCTGCAAGTGAGCTCCATCATACGTATCCGGCACCGCACCGATTCAGGAGACCATACCATGACACCACGCTCGACGATCGGCTCTGCCGTCATCGATCGGTTGCACCAACTCGGCGTCCGCCATATCTTCGGCATTCCAGGGGACTACGTGTTGACCCTCTACCAATTGATCGAGCGTTCGCCGATCCGGCACATCGGCACGACCAGAGAAGATTGCGCCGGGTTCGCTGCCGATGCCTACGCCAGGATCAATGGGATCGGTGCCGCTTGCGTCACCTACTGCGTCGGTGGACTTAACACGGTCAACGCCATCGCCTGTGCCTACGCCGAGCGTTCGCCGGTAGTCCTGCTCACGGGATCTCCCGGCCTTTCAGAACGTATCCGCATGCCTTACATGCACCATATGGTTCGAGAGTTTTCGACACAGCGGGACGTGTTCGAGCGGATGACCGTGGCGGCCGTCTCGCTCGATGATCCGATGACGGCAGAACGAGAAATGGACCGAGCTTTTGCCGCCTTGCTTCGGTATCGCCGCCCCATTTACATTGAAATCCCGCGTGATCTGGTGCATACCCCGCTCGCCGCGCCCCTGAAACCTCTTTGTCTCGACGACGCGCCCAGCGATCCCGCCGCATTGGAGGAGGCCCTGGGTGAAGTACGGAGCATGCTGGCGTCGGCCAAACGGCCGGCCATCCTGGCCGGAGCTGAAATCGGGCGGTTCGGCCTCCAGGACCATCTCACCCGTCTTGTAGAACGGCTGAACGTGCCGATCGCCTCAACCCTCCTGGGCAAGTCCGTCATTCGAGAAGACCATCCCCTCTACGTCGGAGTCTACGGAGGACTGATCGCCCGCGATGAAATTCAAGCCTTCATTAACGACTCGGATTGTCTCCTGATTCTCGGTTCGATTCTGTCCGACATGGAAGGGCTTGACGCCCAGTCTCCTTTGCTGTCGGAAGGCCGGACGATTCATGCGACTGCCGATCGCGTCGCCATCAAACATCACCGGTATGACTCGATCCGGTTCCAGGATTTCGTACAAGCCCTCAGCGCTCACCCTTTTCCTCCGGTACCTGCCCGGCCCTTGCCCCCACCCCTGTCGATCGAAGAAAAACCGGTTGCCCCCGGGGGACCCATCACCCTCTATGGGCTGTTCCGCCACCTGGACAGCGTGCTGGACGCCAAAACCTTGATTGTGGCCGACGTCGGCGAATCCCTGTTTGCCGCGGCGGATCTACATGTCCACCGCCGATTTGAGTTTCTCTCCCCCGCCTACTACACCTCGATGGGATTCGCTGTCCCCGCCGCCGTCGGCGCAGCCTTTGCCGATCCTTCGGTCCGCCCCATCGTTCTAGTCGGCGACGGCGCGTTTCAGATGACCGGCACAGAACTCGCCACGGCTGTTCGATTCGGCCAAACGCCTATCGTCATTGTGCTGAACAACCGCGGCTATTCGACGGAGCGCGAAATCCTCGAAGGTCCATTCAATGACATCCACGACTGGCACTATGAACGGATTTGTGAGGTCATCGGAGGGGGGATCGGCAAGATTATTAGAACCCAACAGGATTTTGAGCAGATTCTGGCCGGCGCGCTGGCTGATATCAGCCACTTGTACGTGCTTAATGTGATCCTGGACCCGTCCGACCGATCACCGGGAATGGTCCGGCTTGCCCACCGCCTCGCAAAGAGACTCTCCACAGATAGACCGTAATCAGGGTATTTACCACCTGTGAGATGTGAAGGTTTTTCCCATCACCTTCTGCACTACCGCATGTGATTTCTCTTCCAAGTGGTCCTTTTTCACGACTCATAGGTGGCATGCCATCTGCAGTCTATTCGCTGATCATCACGATTGTGCTGCGTCGACTTCATATCCGGAGATTGGACATATGCCCTCATCGCTTGATGAGGTCGCTGGAATTACGGTCGGGGCATCGGGAGGTCGTTCGTGTCCGATTTCTATCAAAACGGTGTCGTCACGGTACTCCACCGGCTGGGGCACCCCAATGTCGATCAATTGGAGCAGGAACTCGTCCGCTACGGCCGCACGCATCCTATCGCGCTGGTCCTTCCATCCCTCTACGCCGAGTTGAGCCGACCGGCGCTTAAGCATATCGTTCAGACCCTTGCGCGCGTATCTTATCTTAACGAAATCGTCATCTCGCTGGACCGGGCCTCGGCCCTGGAATTCCGACTCGCCAAGCAGTACTTCTCGGAACTCCCCCAGCGGGTCCGGCTGATCTGGAACGACGGCGCCCGCATTCAATCGATCCTCAATCTTTTGGTGGCCAAAAACCTCGACATCGGCCTTCAGGGAAAGGGCCGCGGCTGCTGGATGGCCTTCGGCTACATTCTGGCGCGCAACCAAAGCCAGGTCATCGCGTTGCACGATTGCGACATCACCACCTACAGCAGAGAATATCTGGCTCGGCTCTGCTACCCCGTGGCTAATCCCAATCTCAGCTACGAGTTTTGCAAAGGGTATTACAGTCGCGTCACAGACCGGCTTCACGGCCGCGTCACCAGACTGTTCATCACACCGCTTATTCGTAGTCTTCAGCAGCTCGTGGGCCCCCATCCTCTCCTCTCCTTCCTGGACAGTTTTCGCTACCCGCTGGCGGGAGAGTTCGCCATGGTCCGTGACCTTGCGTGGACGAATCGAATTCCCGGAGACTGGGGACTGGAAGTCGGCGTGCTCGCGGAAGTCTATCGGAATTGCGCGTTGCGCCGGATTTGCCAGGCCGATATCGCCGACGCTTACGACCACAAGCACCAGGGGCTCTCGAACGAAAATCCCGACGCCGGCCTTCTGAAAATGTGCGTGGACATCACGAAGTCGCTTTTCCGAAATCTGGCCAGCGAAGGGGTGGTCCTCTCCGACGGTGTCTTGAAGACCCTGCGGGCCACCTATCTGCAAAGCGCACAGGAAGCCATCAGTCGCTACGAGAACGACGCAGCGATCAACAGCCTCGCGTTCGACCGGCATGAGGAGCGAACGGCCGTCGAAGTCTTCTTAAAAGGGATGAAGTTGGCCACGGACGGATTTCTCGATGACCCGTTAGGCGTGCCGATGATCTCGAACTGGAGTCGCGTCGCTCACGCGGTCCCGGACATCTTCGATCGGCTCGTCGAAGCGGTCGAAGCGGATCACGTTTGGGATCCGGCGGCGGAACCGGCAATGGTCCCCCGATGAGCCTCCCCTCCACACCGCTGGCGCCCGCGACCGAAGCCGCCCTCCGGGACATCGGTTCGGTCGATATCCTGGTCGGCATACCCAGCTTCAATAATGCCGCCACCGTGGGGCATGTGGTTCGAGCCGTCGGGGCCGGCCTCGCAAAATATTTCCCCAAGGAACGCGCGGTTCTCGTGAATTCCGACGGCGGATCGTCCGACGACACGACCGGGATCGTGGCGCGAACGGCCGTCGACCATCGACACCTCCTGATCGCCGACCGGCAGAGCGTGCTCCACCGGATCGTGACCCCTTATCACGGTATTCCCGGAAAGGGCAGCGCCTTTCGCACCATCTTCGAAATCGCAAGGCGATTGCGTGTCAGGGCCTGCGCCGTCGTCGACGCGGATCTGCGGAGCATTTCTCCCGAATGGATCGAAATGCTGCTACGGCCGATGGTCGATCAGGGATACGACTATGTCGCCCCGTTTTATCTTCGGCACAAATACGATGGAACCATCACCAACAGCCTGGCCTACCCTCTCACCCGAGCGCTCTACGGCAAACAAATCCGCCAGCCGATCGGCGGCGAGTTCGGGTTCTCCGGTGACCTGGCCGCGCATTACTTGGATCAGCACGTGTGGGAATCAGAGGTCGCGCGATTCGGCATCGATATCTGGATGACCACCGAAGCCATCGCGAGCGGCGCCCGCGTCTGCCAGAGTTTTCTCGGCGCCAAGATTCACAATCCTAAAGACCCTGCCGCCGATCTCTCAAGCATGCTCCGGCAGGTCGTCGGCTCGCTTTTTGCCTCGATGGAACAGCACGCCGGACTCTGGTCCAGGATAGACGGATCGGAGTCGGTCCCTTTGTTCGGATTTCCTTATGAAGTGGGGGTCGAGCCTGTCCATGTCGACATCGACGGAATGGTCGCGCACTTTCAGCAGGGTCTCTCCGACCTGGAGCCGATCTGGAGACAGATTCTGGCGCCTCCCACGTTTGAAGCGTTACGATGCTTCAACCCTCCGTCTTCAGGAGGATGCCGCGTGCCGGACGATCTGTGGGCGCGCGTGGTGTACGACGCAGCGGCGGCCTACCACCACCAAATTCTCCCGCAGGAGCACCTTTTGAAATCGCTGACTCCGCTCTATCTTGGTCGCACCGCCTCCTTCGTGTTGGGCACGCAAGGCTTGACCTCCGCCGAAGCCGAGCACGCTATCGACCGGCTCGGCAAAACGTTCGAAGACTCAAAGCCCTACTTGCTCGCGCGTTGGAATGAACGGGAGCCGGCACGTCCGACCGCTCTCACCGCCTTCGGCTTCGAGTATCAACGGAGGTCGCTATGAACGACTTCATCAACCAGGCGCTTTTGGCTCCGCTTCAATTGCTCGGCCAACACGCATTGTCGGTTCTTCCGAACGTCTTTGCCATGGGGATACTGCTCTTGGGCGGACTTGTGGCCGCGTGGGGCTTGGGCACGCTGGTCGAGCGCGTGCTCCGCATCATCGGATTCGACCACCTGTGCAACCGCTTTGAATTGACCGCGGCCCTGTTGAGGGCGGGCATCAAGACAGACCCGTCACGTTTGATCGGAAACGGATTGTACTGGCTCGTGTTTCTACTCGCCTGCGTTGCGGCATTGAGCGCCCTCGATCTCGCGCCGATCAATCAATTCGCCCAATCATTCCTCGCCTACGTGCCGCATCTGCTGACCGCCGGCCTTATCTTGCTGGCCGGCTACGTGTGTTCCAATTTTGCGTCGCAAGCCGTTCTGATCGCCGCCGTCAACGCCGGTCTTCCCCCGGCGCGCCTGTTCGCGAGCTGCTCCAGATGGGGCATCCAACTGCTTGCCGCCGCCATGGCTCTCGAACAGCTGGGCATCGCGGAGCACATTGTGGTCGTCGGGTTCGGAATTACGTGGGGAGGGCTCGTGCTGGCGGCCGCCATCGCGTTCGGTCTCGGCGCAACGGACCTGGCCAAAGACTTCCTGGAGCGCCGAGTGGTCCGGAGCCGATCGATCGCCGCCGACGACCTCCATCATTGGTAGAGACGAACGTTACTGGAGACAGGCCTTGAAGGTGGAAATGGAACAGACTCCCGCGGTTGTGAATCATCCTGCGACCCATTTCGTCGTCTTCACGGACTTGGACGGCTCACTGCTGGACGGGCTGACGTATTCGTTCGCGTCGGCCCGGCCGGCGCTCCAGGCGCTCCGCGACCGCAAGATCCCTTTGATTCTGGTCTCGAGCAAAACGCGGGCCGAGATGGAGCCGCTTCGACGGCAATTGGGCCACCGCGATCCCTTCATCGTGGAAAACGGTGCGGCGGTGTTCGTGCCGCAGGGCCTCTTTGATTTTCCCTTGGAGCGCGTCCGAAGTCGGTCTCCCTATGATGTCATCGAACTCGGCCTGCCCTACTACATGCTGCGCGACGTGCTGAAACAGGTCGAAGACGCGGTCGAGACGCCGTTGCGCGGGTTCGGCGACCTGTCCGTCGATGAAATAATGCGGATTACCGGACTTCCGCGCGCGGAGGCAGGTCTCGCGCAACAGCGGGAGTACGACGAGCCTTACCTGGTGGAAGGGCCTCCCGCCCTCATCGAGGAAGTGTGCCGTCAGATCGTCATCAGAGGCCTCCGATGGACGAAAGGCGGGAGATTGTTTCACCTCACGGGAGACAACGACAAAGGACAAGCCGCTGCGCTCCTGCTCCGTTGCTATCAACGTCAACAGCGGATGAATGAGATTCCCGGTCGGATCGAGACCATCGGCATCGGAGACAGCGTCAACGACGCGCCGCTGCTCGCCATGGTCGACCACCCCGTGCTGGTCCAAAAACCGGACGGATCGTACGATGCGGACGTCCAAGTCCCCGGCATGATTCGGGCCGGAGGCATCGGGCCGGAAGGATGGAATCACGCCGTTCTTTCCTTCTTGGAACGGATTCCATGACCGGACGATTCCGGAAGCTCTTGACTCAAGAAGGTTTTTTTGATGCGAAGACCGTGGCGTCGCAGGCCAGGTACTTGATCTGCTTCATGGGAATAATGATGACTTCCTTGGCGGAATCCACTTCGAGCACTTCCATGTCGTCGCTGATCGTATGGCGGACCGCATCTTTGACCAGCAACTCTTGATTGTCGACGAACACCACCTTGACCCAATACTGCACGATGCCCTCCTCGGTTCAAGAACTCTTCCTTCCAGGGCGCTGTTCCGCCGGATTATACTGATCGCCGCTTCGGCCTTGCAACTTGCAGAAGGCCCGGCTCCTTCGGTAGAGTTGAAGAAAAATGACTTCTGCGCGCTGGCTTATCGGAACGCTGACGGTCGTACTGTTCCTCCCCTCGTGGGGATGGGCTCGGCGGGAAGCCCTTATCGACCAACAAAAACAGCAGCTCAAACAGATCAACCGGGTGCTGCTCGATGTTCTCGCCCTGACCGACCACGGGCAGGTCGATGCCGCCCCTTTCCGGGAACGGCTCACGGTCCGGATGAGCGAACTCGGATACATCGTCGTTTCTGATGCGTCACAGCCTCACGATGTCGTTCTAAAGGTCAAGTGCGAACAGCGCAAAGTGTGGGAGGGGACGATGGCCTCGGGCGGCGATGCCGATCTTCCCGATTCACCGATGCGGACCTGGAAAGGACCGGCCTGCCAACTGACCTATGCACTGAACGGCACGAGCACCCAGTGGAGAAAGGAAGTCCGGACGGACTTCGCGGATGCCATCGCTGCGGCCGCCCAGGCCAAGGCGGCTGACCCGGGACAGTATGCCCTGGACCATCTAAGATCACGGCTTGAAGACTACGACTACCCGATCTTGCTCACCGCCGATTGGGGCCAGGACGGCCGATTGATTCAGACGCTTGAGCGTTCCCCCTCGCCGGCCAGGAAAGCGCGGATCATTCAGTCGCTCGGCGAGATGTTCGCCGCCGATGCCGTTCCCCACCTTCAGGCCGCCCTCAAAGATCCCGACCCCGAAATTCCCAAAGCGGCCGCGATCGCTCTCGGCAACATCGGTCATAAGGAAAGCATCTCGTCGCTGATCGAACTGCTCAGATCCGGCCCCCCGGCTCACAAGATCGCGGCAGCCAGGGCGTTGGGAAAAGTCGGCGCGCTCCACGGCGACGTTTCCATCATTCCTCCGCTCTTGGAGGCCTTGAACACCACCGACACCGCCCTGAAGACCGAGGTCGTCTGGGCATTGGGACAGTTACCCGATCGGCGCGCCTACGAACCGCTGGCCGCGCTCCAGCAATCGCTCCGCAATATCCGGACAAGTGATCGCTCGTCGCAAGAGGGTAAGTTGTGGGAAGCGGTCAACTACAGCATCAAGCAGCTCGACGGATTCGACCAGATCAATTAAGAGGCTTCGGAGATTCAGGATGATTCTGATCCGGCTCGGTCGGTCCGCGCTCTGGATTGGCGCCCTGGCGTTTTGGGCCGGAACGGCCTCAGCGCAACTCACGGGCCCGGAAGCCGAGTTGGACCGGCTGCGGGCCAAGGCGGAGGAAGCGATCTCCAACGACGACCCCGACGGAGCCGCTCTCAACATGGGCCGCGCCGCGCTTATGGCCAAGCAGTTGGGGAAAATGCACAAGGACGACCTTGGGGCCAACCAGCTCTATCAGGGGGCTGAACCGCTTTTCCGTTCCCAGGAACACGGCTACCGGGCTATGGCGCTGTTCAGACGGGCGGGCGGGCAACTGCCCGCGTCATCCGGCGTGTGCGGGAGCCTCGCGCTGGCCCAAGGAAGCGTTCAGCAATCCCTCGCCATACTTGGTCCCCTCGCCGAGAACCAGCCCCCACCGCCGCTTGCCGAGAAAGCCAAACACCTTCGTTCCGCCGCAGACGATTGGGTGATCGTGGTTGCGTCCATGATCACCGACTACCAGTGTCCTTAATACCGCCGATCACGCCTCCTGCGGCACTTCTCTTGTTAATTGCGCAATGTTCAATGATGAATGTTCAACTGAGTATTCAGACTTGAACATTCCTGATTAACAGGAGATTCGTTTCACGCTTCACGAAATACGAGATACGCTGTTCATGCGATTTCCATGAATAATGCGCCCTAGCGCGCATTATTCATGGGCAGTTCTGCTGCAATCGTGGATTCGCCGCTGCGACAAGTTCGGAAGCGACTTTACGGCTTCCAAGCGGGCAGGCTCGCCCCTCGAGGCCTCAACATACTGTTTCAAGTATGCCTCGGCCACTCGGGGCTCCGCGTGCCCGTCTCGCTTGGCGGCTCCCCGATTTCGCGACGAACCGTCATGAACAATGCGCGCTAGTCCTCCTCCGGGTTGATGATATGCAGACCCGCCGTTTTGCTGGCCGCGAGCAATTGGGTATCGGCGCTGACGACCGTCAGCCGCAGCGGCTTCAATTCCAATCCCAGGGCGAGATGCATCACCTGTTGGGCGCGGAGAAACGGGTACTCCATGACCAGTTCTTTCGTGGCCAGGTAGGTGTCCATCGTGGGCGCGATGAACGTGAACAATCCCTGCATCGACTCCTTTTCGAACTTATGAATGACCGAATAACAATCGTCTCTGGTGATTTCTCCTTGCTGAGCGCGGTTGGAAAACGAGGAAAATAACTCCGTGACGGTCCAAGTCGGAATGATGGCCACCTTGCCCCGCTTCACCATGAGTTTGTTGACGATGCGCGTCCCGCGCTCCATGCTGTACCGTTTTACCAAGGCCGTGGAATCGAAGTAGTAATACGGCATCTGCTCACGCCCTCCCTTTCAAGATCACGGCCGCCAGCGGGCCGGACATCTTCGATAGCCTGTCCTGCAGTTCGTCGAGCGGCACCTCTTCATATCCTTCCCGGCGAAGCTTGTCGGCCAGATTCCCGGCATTGAAGCACGCCGTATCTTCCTTCAATCGGTCGTTTAAACGCCGTTTCGCCAGTCGGCTGGGCACGCGCTTTTGAGTCACCGTCAATCCGCGCCCACGACTTCGCGGCGCTCTTCCACTTTTCATCTTGCTCATGTTCTCCGATCTCTCCCTTCGTTGGTCAGTGCGTTGCCGTGGCCGGCCTCGATGCGCCCCCTTCTCGCGGGCACCCTGCCGGCCTGATCGCTTGTGCCGGAAGTTCCGTCTCTCCATAGATGTGGGCCGCGATCGCTTTCGCCACATCCGACATCAATTCCTGTTGCATGGTTCGAACGACTTTCGCCGTGGCTTCCCGCTCGGATAAATGCCCTTCCTTGCCTCCTTTGGAAATCGCTCCGACGGCCCGTTGGCCCGCGAGATCCACGATCTCGAAATCGCTGCACCAACGGACGTACGTGAACTGGGGATCTCGAATGTCTACGGGCCACACCCGCACCAGCCCCCTGACCGCCAATTCCGGTTGAGAGCCGGATACCGAATCTCCTCCGACCGGTTCCGATCGGCTCGTCACACGCAACCCTTCTTTGATCAACCCCTCGGTCACGGCCCGTTGAACCAGTTCCGCATGATCTCCGGTCACCTGAACATCCAACACGAGATTGACGGCCAAGAACTGCTCGATCTCCTGTGCGAGTTCGCTCACGCGATAGGGACCGGGAGTCCCCTGACCGCTGGGCCTGACGACGCGAAGATCGGTATTGTACGCTTCGCGCAACACGAGATTCTTCGCCGCCCGCCTGAGACCCCTTAGCTTCGCCAGTTTGTCGGAGGTCCGGTGCGCTTCGTCGACCTCGGCCTGAATGGTACGGTCCAGCTCTGAAACCCGCTCCATGAACGCGGCCTCCGCCTGCGGACGATGCATCGCCGCCAGGGCATAATGGAGCGCCTTACTCGGATCGAACCAGCGATCGACGATCCGGACGTTTTCCAGCACCTTATCCGTCGACACTCTGGTCAGCTTGTCCAGCGTCAAACGCCGTTCGTCGCGGCTCTGTCCTCGCTGCTCGACGACAAGGTACGACTCCCAATCCTTCGACTGCGCCGATACCTCCGCTTTGAATATCCGGGCCACCGCGGCATACGCCTGGTCTTCAGACGCGGCACGGCCGTCGGATTGTCCGACCCCGAGGAGATACTGCCCTGAGGGATAGTCCGGGCTTACCCCGTCGATCCACGCCGGCTTTGCGCGACCGCCGAACCAGGAGCAGGCCGTAGCCATGAAACAGATGAGGCCGACCAAACAGAACACTGCGGCACGACGATTCATGGAAGCACCCGCCGGATCATGATAATCGTCTGTCCGGCTTCAAGCTCGACGGTTCGACCGGACTGAGTTCCCTTCCCCGTCCATCCCGATCCCGGAACCTGATATCGCCCCGGCGGCACCCAGAGTCTGGCAAGATGAATTTCATCGGGCAAGGTCCGCCAGCTTCGTTTGTCCGCTTCCTCAGAAGCGATCGCCAGCCCGTGAGTCAGCAAGCCCACAGCCAAACCGACCCACGGTCCCGCGTCTTTGCCCGCGGCCTGTTGCGAGCCTCTTGTCGCCCCCTCGGCTAGGGAAAATTTCACCGCCGCCCTCGCCAAGGCCTTCACGGTGATGCCCGGAAGACGCTCGGACAGCGCCTTTTCGGCCAACGCCGTTACGTTTTGCACCGATTCCGTGCGCGCCGTGAGCGGGTTCCCCGCTTCCGGAACCAGCGTAACCGTGTCGATCGGCGCCTGGGTCTTCTGCGGGATCAGCCTCGGCAGAGCCACTCGCACGACCCGTCCGTTGAGTCCGTACAGAATGCTGTCTCCGACTCGATTCTGGCGTCGATTCGACTGTTGGAGACCGCGATTCACCAACACCAATTGCAAGGCATCGAGGCTGATCGGAAGATCGAGAAATTGATCCTCTTTGCGCGGCGCGCGGCCATTATAGCTCATCACCACGACTTGAGCGAGTTGCCGTTGAGCCTCGCTGGGTTGCCAAGGCACGCCGTGAAACGCCTGTTGGTACTCCGTGAATTCCTGGTTCAAATGGAGCGCATCGGCGGTTCTGAGCAGATCGGACTGAAGTTGAGCCGGGACTCCCGTTCCCGACCAACTCTTGGTCGATTCGAATGTTTCGTGCGCCTTGCGATAAGCGATAAAGGCATTATTGATGTCGCCGGTCGCTTCGTAGAGGATCCCGCTGAGATATCTCGCGAACCCGTCTTCCCGATATGCGCTCTTGTCTTTCACGCGATCGCTCAGCACATTGAGCCGATGATCGATGCGGCGAGCCTCCACAAGCGCGTCTTCCCAGAGGCCGAGCATGGCGTAATTGAGGGCTTTGACGACACTGATCATGACCTGTTCATAGGGATCGCCTTCATAGGGCAGCGCATTGTCGTTGGTCATGAACGCGAGGGTTTCCGTGCGGACCGTCCTGGTGTAGAGTTTCTCGACTTCCTCGTCGGCCTGCTCCAACACCCGGTTACTGTCTTGGTACTCGCCCGCCAAGTGCAAGGTCATGCCGCGGTCCATGGCATAGAGCACGCGGCTCTTACTCCCGTACTCCTTTTCCGCCCGTTGAATCGCCGCGTCGGCGGCCTGAAAATCGTAGGCGCGCAGGCTGGTGTCCACCAGCAGGTAGTGTTGGTGCGCGGGCCCGCAGCTTTGAAGGATAAAGACGACCAGAATAAGCGGGAGGCGGCGGCCGAACAGACAAACGCCCCACCGTGCCGGAGCGAAAGCAGTGGGGCGTGACGCGAGAGGGCTCAACTCAATTCGTGGAGCCTAAAATACGGTCCGTTTCTTTTCGATGACTTTCTTGATCTTCTTCTGACCGAACCAGACTTTGGCGTTGCTCTCCAAATCGACCATCTGCAAATCCACCTGATAGAACATGGCCTTGGTTCCGTCGGCTTCGTCGAGAATCGTCGCGATCGTACCTTTCATCATATAATCGGCGCCGATTTCCTTCCCGGGAGCCTTCTGGGTATCCTCCCGGGCGTACATGGCCTGCTCTTTCCGTTCGTTGCGGACTTCCTCGCGCTCGCTCTTTCCGGCCACGAAGGTGACTTTCTGGGAGTTCGTCAATTCCCGCTCGAGATCCGTTACGAACGTCTGCACGTTGATGTGCTCGTGGCTGTTGTTGACGACGGTGCCTACGACGACGACCGGAGGCCGACTCTTCGACTGGCTGAAATTGTTGAGCCAGGGATACTGCAACGCCTCTTTCACCATCGACTCCGCCACCATGCGGGAATCGGTATCGTTCCATCGACCGCTCAGGTCGGTCACGACGCCGGCATCGACCCTGGTGACCTTCGTCTCATGTCCGCAACCGGCGACCAGCAAGGTTCCGACCGACAGCACCACCGCCGCTACAGCGTGAACTCCACGTCGCGCGCCCCATCCGCTCATCGCTTGCTCCTTACAAGACCCGATGCATCGCACTCGCGGCCGGCCTATTGGCGACCGGCCCGCTTGTCCTCTTCTTTTTCCAACCGCTCAAAGAGGCGATCGGCGTTCTTGCGGACGAAGTCGCGGACTTGGGCGTTCAATTCTTTGGCCTGCTCCAAGTTGTTTTTCATATCCTCGAGATTGAGCTTGGTAAGCACGTAATAGGTGCCGGTCTTTTCGTCTTTGTAGCGGTCGATCGGCCGCACCCCGCTCAATGTCGTGGTGGTGATCGTCTTGATCGCCCGCTCGACATTCTGCTCTTCGGTATTGCGCGTGAAATCGCCGGCCGTGGTCGATGCGGCATAGTCCCGCATCAAATAGCCGGTATAGGTCTCGAACGTCTTTGCGATTTCAGCGCGTCCCCGGTTCTCCGCCGTATCCCATGCCAACGGTTCGTTGCGAACGCCCGTGACCGACCCCACGCCGTAGAAGGCCTTGCTGTCTTTCTCGTTCATGACTCCTGACCCCTGCTTGACCCATTTCGGGGGGCCGCCGCACGCGGCAAGCCCGGCGATCAGCAGCACGGCGACTCCACCACCGGCGAATCTGCTCAGCAATCCCTGTGATCGGTTCATGCGAACGCCTCCTTGGATAGGTTTGTTCGATTTCCGGTCTGTTCAAAGGCCTTCTTACTCGCCCGAGCGTTCGAGAAATCGAACGAAATCATGATAACATGCACCTGTAGCTGAATCAACGAGATCGAAGCCGAACGGTTGACGAAGGCGAAGCCCGCGTGAAGGAGGAGAGTCGTGGCAGACGTTCAGATCGACGACGGCATTATTAAGATTCTTAATCTAGACGTACAGGACCCGAAGGCGGCGGCCGTGCTTGCCGCTTATCCTCAAGTGCGTTGGCCGGAAATCGCGCGTCGAGCGTTGAAGATCGGGCTGGGTTATCTCAAGGGCGGTGAAAAAGAATAGCGTGCCTTCTCGACGAGCGCCAGCAGTCTGTTCAAGTCATCCTTCGTGGCGAGGCGAAGGAGGTGCTGGTAGCTGCAAGGCCGCAGGCAGGAAAAAACCGGAGGCGTATTCGCCGGAATACATTCGCTGGAATACGTGAAGCAATGTTTCGGGCCGAGAACGACGCAGATGCCTGCAGATCGTTTGCCGCAGCGGAATGGTATGACTCGCACGGATTACTAGCGCGCATTATTCATGACGATTCGCGACGAAACCGCCAAGACGCCAGGCGAGACGGGCGCGCGGAGCCCCGAGAGGCCGAGGCATACTTGACACAGTATGTTGAGGCCACGAGGGGCGAGCCCGCCCGGCTGGGCGCCGCAAGTCGCGGCCAGCCTTGTCGCAGCGGCGTATCGGCGGTTGCAGTAGAAGCGTTCATGAATAATGCGCGCTAGGGCTTTGGAGGCGATGGAGCATTCGCGCCTGCGACGGCTTCTCTCGCTCTTGAGTGGGATCCCCCGAGTTCCAAGTAGCGCTGAAACGCATTTAAGGCTTTCTGCTCATCCTTCATCTGATCGGCGTACAGCGTGCCGAGTGAAAAGTAGACGTCCATATAGGCGGGATTGACCTTGAGCGAGTCCTGCATCGCCTTCTCAGCTTCCTGGAAGCGGCCCTGCTTCTCATAAATCAATCCCAACGTGTAATGCGAGTCCGGATTTTGCGGAGCAAACTGAACAGCCAGTTTCGCCGCCGCCAGAGCCTCTTCGACGTTCGGCAAGACTTCAAGCCGCACGTAGCTTTTGAGCACGTAAGCGTCACCGAATGTGGGATCGTACTCCAACGCCTTGTTCAGCCGCTCAAGAGCTTCCTCCCGGGACTTCTCGGTCTGTAGCAGCGTGAACGCTTGTTCATAATGCAATTTTGCCGCTTGCCGGCGCTCGGCCGGCGTCTGCGGTTCTCCTCCGAGCCTGAAGGCCGCCTTCCGCCCTTCGACGAGAATCGTATCTCCATCCCCTTCGAGCTGAGTAAACAGCGGATGCTGAGCCTCCTTCGATTGCGTCTTAATCTGCTGCGCAACGAACCGACCGAGTTCGGATGCCATGAGCCAACCGTTCTTGTCCAGATCGGCCTCACCCGACAGCCCCTGAACGAGCGTGACGGCAAACAGGCTTCGGTCGTCCTTGCGACCGATCGATTCGCCCTTGTCGCCCGCGGTGAGCACTTGAACGGCTCGTTTCTCCATATCGTCTTCCGGGGCGACGCGCCCCTCCAGGGAAAGCTGCTGCGCAGGGGTCACTTCCCATCCCCGCAATCCCACATCGAACATGAGCAGGGTATGTTTGGAGGCGGTCCTCCGGCTGAACTCCTTCAGCTGCTCGAATGTGATCGATTTTGAGACGTTTCCCACTTGGGCGTCCCAAGGCACGAGATAGCCGAGATCCTTTCCGCTCGAGTCCTGCGTCACTCCTCCGTAACCCGAGAAATAAACGACCAGACGATCCTGCCGACCGACTTTTCTCGGCAGAAAATCGGAGAGCGTCTGCTGGAGACGGCGGAAACTGGCGTCCTTGTCGTAGAGTTCGATGACCTCTTCGAATCCGACCCGTCGAAGGGCCTTTGCCACGGCCTTCCCGTCCTCGATGGCCCCGGCGAGTTTCGGAGCCAGCAAGTAGTTCTCTACTCCGATGATGACGGCCCAAGATTTGTAATAGAGGACCTCCGGTTTGCCCAGTTGGGCGGAGGCCGGAGCCGTCGATCCCGAAATCACGAGAGCCACGGTCAAGATACGCAGGAGTGCCGACCGTAATGGAATGGAGGACAAGAAGAGCATGATGAAGGACCGGCGCCGACCAACCGTATGAAATTAGCCTACTCTGGCCTCCTCGCCACTGTCAAGAAACAGTCATGGCGCCAGGACGCAGATATCCGCGCGACTCACCTCATTGCATCGCTTCCCGTACCAAGGTATGGTTGAGACCGGCTCCGCACTACACCATAATAAATAATCAAGGCCGACGCTTCCTGTCTCCCGAGCGAAGGAGCGCAGACGACATGACGAACAACATCGAAACGTTGCTGAAAGAAAGCCGCGTCTATCACCCCACCGCCAAAACCAAATCCGCCGCGCATATTCAGGACTACGAAGCCGAATACAAGAAGTCCATCGCGGATCCCGAAGGGTTCTGGAACGCAATGGCGAAGGAGCTCGACTGGTTTTCCCCTTGGACTAAGGTGCTGGAGTGGAACTACCCGTGGGCCAAGTGGTTCGTCGGCGCTACTTGCAACATCAGCTACAACTGTCTCGACCGTCACGTCCGAACCTGGCGCAAGAACAAGGTGGCATTGATCTGGGTCGGCGAGAACGACCAGGAACGGGTCTTCACGTACGGGGAACTGTACCGCCAAGTCAACCGGTGCGCTAACGCGCTGAAGAGACTCGGACTTAAGACCGGCGATCGGGTCACGATCTACCTTCCGAAGATCCCGGAGCAGGTAGTCGCCATGCTCGCCTGCGCGCGGCTCGGCCTGATCCATAGTGTAGTGTACTCGGGATTCAGCGCCCCCGCGCTTGCCAGCCGCGTCAATGACGCCGAAGCCAGGCTCGTGATTACCGCCGATGTGGGATTCGACAGGGGAAAGGTGATTCCCCTGAAACCTGTCGTCGACGAAGCGCTGAAAACCTGCCCGACCGTCGAACGGATCGTCGTTGTGCGACGGCAGACGCCCGGCCCAAGCTTGTCTGCGCCGAGGGAGATCGACTGGCGCGAGTGGCTCGCGCATGAAAAGCCGGCCTGCGACGCCGTGCCGCTGGATTCTGAGACACCGCTGTACATCCTCTACACATCCGGCACCACAGGTAAGCCGAAAGGCGTCGTCCACGTCCACGGAGGCTACATGGTCGGCACCTATACGACCACGAAGTACGTGTTCGACATGAAGGACGACGACGTCTATTTTTGCGTCGCCGATCCCGGTTGGGTCACGGGACACAGTTATATCGTGTACGGGCCGTTACTGAACGGGGCGACGATCCTGACCGCCGAAGGCAAGCCGGACTATCCGAATCCGGGACGTTGGTGGGACCTGATCGAGCGATACGGGGTGTCGATTTTCTATACGACCCCGACGGCCATCCGCCTGCTGATGCGGTACGGAGAAGACTGGCCGAAGAAATTCGACATATCCTCTTTGCGCATCTTGGGGAGCGTCGGGGAACCGATCAACCCTGAAGCCTGGGAATGGTTCCACCGAGCGGCCGGCGGAGACAAACCGATCATGGATACCTGGTGGCAAACGGAAACCGGCTCCATCCTGATCACCCCACTGCCGACCGTACCCCTAAAGCCCGGCTCCGCCACCAGACCGTTCCTCGGCATCGAGGCCGACGTCGTTGATCGCGAAGGGAACAGTCTTCCGGCCAATGCCGGCGGGTTCGCCGTGATCAAGAAGCCCTGGCCGTCGATGATGCGGACTATCTATAAAGACCCGGAACGGTACAAGACGTATTGGAACACGATCCCCAATTGCTACACCGCGGGCGACGTCTGCCACAAAGACGCCGACGGCTACATGTGGTTCATGGGCCGCGCCGACGACGTGATCAAAGTCGCCGGCAACCGCTTGGGCACCGCGGAAGTGGAAAGCGCCCTCGTCAGCCACCATGCCGTCGCCGAAGCGGCGGTAATCGGCAAACCGCACAAAACCGTGGGCGAATCCATCAAGGCCTTCATCATCCTGAAGCAGGGCGAGCAAGCAACCCCCGCGTTGATTCAATCGATCAAGGATCAGGTCAAGACCGAACTGGGGAAAATCGCGGTCCCCTCGGAAATCGACATCGTCCAGTCGCTTCCCAAGACCCGATCCGGCAAGATCATGCGCCGGGTCTTGAAAGCCAAGGAACTTGGGCAGGACCCCGGAGACATCTCCACCATCGAGGAGTAACGCCGTCTCGTGAGATGGACGAGAAAACCCGGCGAGCCGATTTATCTGAAACGGCACATGCTCCTGCTCGCCGCCGCCGTCATCTTCCCGATCGTGTTCTTGCAGCTCTACAAGATTTATGTGGGGCCGATCGATTTCGGCCTGCAACTGGCCGTCGCTTTGATCGTTTCGATCGCCTCCGGTCTCATTCTCTACCGGACCCATCGATCCTCCGCTCGGAATGAACCATAGGCTCTTCTCCCTCGCGTAACCCGCCCGGCTGCGACTCAAGCTTTACGGACCGCCAACCGATACGAACAGGGCGGAGGACTGCTCCATCCTCCCCGTTGTCACACGGCCATTTGGAGTTCCGGGAGGCGCGCGTGTCCCAACCAGCGAAACCGATTCTCCTCACCGTCGAAGATGAGGAAATCACCTCGACTCTGCTGCGGTTTCTTTTGGAGCGAAGCGGGTACAACGTCGTCCATGCCGCGGACGGACGGCAGGCGCTCGACCACATCGACCACATGACCCCACCGGCCTTGGTCCTGCTCGACGTCATGCTGCCCTACCACAGCGGCCTCCAGATCCTGACGCACCTGCGCAAGAAGCAAAATTGGCGACAGGTGCCCGTCATCATGTTGACTGCGGATTCCAGCGAGCGCGACATTCAGCAGGCGCTCGCTGCCGGCGCCGATGATTACCTCGTCAAGCCGTTCAACCCGCGAGAATTGACCGCGCGCCTCCATCGCTTTCTCAAGCCCGCCGCTTGAGGGCCGGAAGAGCCGAACCGGTGAACGCCACCGACCTGACACAGGTAATCGTACAATTCGGATGGTTCGCCACCGCCGGTATCCACCTGTTTGCCGCCACGATCCTGGCGTGGGTCCTCCTCTTGCAGGCACTCCGACGCCGCACCGTGAAGCGCCGGACCTATTTGATGGAAACTTGGCAGCCTTTGCTTGTGGAATGTCTCCTCGAAGTACCGGAATCGCTCCCCGCCATCGATCCCCGAGACCGGAATCTGTTTCTGCTCCTCTGGAACCATATTCAGGAATCCATCAAGGGCAGTGCGTCGGAACAACTGAACATCGTCGCCGGGAGAATCGGCCTCGCCGAACTCGCTCGACAGCTTCTGGACAACACAGGCTTACGAGACCGGCTCCTCGCCATCACGACGCTCGGACGCATGAAGGAACGATCGGCATGGGAGCAATTGGTTCAACTCAGCCGGGCCGAGAACGCCATGCTGTCGCTCGAAGCGGTTCACGCCTTGATGCGCATCGATCCCGCCCTCGCGGTCCCCTTGGTCGCCCCGTCGATCTGTAGGAGAAAAGACTGGTCTCCGCTCAAGCTGATGACCATTCTGAGCGAGGCAGGCCCTCACATCGTGGCGGCCATGATGCTGCGGGCGACGTCGGCTGCGGAGCCGGCGATTCTGGCCCGGCTTATTCGCCACCTGGCGTCCACGCGCTGCGCGCTGGCGTTGCCGGTCATCAGGCATCACGTGGAATCAGGAGAGGCTTCCGACGACGTCACTGCGGCTTGCCTCTCCTACTTTGGAGAGTGCAGTGACCCGCAGGACCTGCCGACGATCCGATCCTATCTCACCCATCCCACGTGGTTCGTCAGGCTTCAGGCGGCGGTGGCCCTGGGAAAACTCGGACTACCCGAGGATGAGATTCTCCTCACAAGATTGCTCGACGATTCCCACTGGTGGGTTCGCTATCGCGCCGCAGAAGCCCTGACGAGTCTTCCATCGATGACGGAAGAAAAGATGGAGCGGCTTCAGCTGACCCTCACCAGCCTCGAGGCGCAGGAGATCTTGATCCCGTTTATGGCGAGACTGCGGATCAAGTTCCGGGCGGTGCCGGAGATCTGACCGGGAACGGCAAGACGGAATACGGCTGCCCGATCCGCCTGACTGTTCGGCTGCCTTCCTACCAGTGATAAATTAAGTTGAAGGTCCCGCCGCGACGGACGTACAAGAGGCCGCGATCCTCGTAATAGCCCATCGCTTCTCCGGAAAACCTTTCAGAAATGGGGAACATGAATCCGCCTTGAAACGTGCGGCTGGCGACCCGAGTAAAATCCTGCGTCGCCACGATCCGTTCGCCGGACGTGCCGAACCCCCCGGATACGAATACCTGCACACGATCCGCCGGACGCCACGTCAATTGCGACGACAGGGTGATCGCTCCGGTATCCGGAACGAAATAAATCTTCTCCGTAATCCAAAGATCGAACGGGAGATAGATATTGACCCCGGGCGTGAGCAGATCGATGTGATCCTTCTTGTACAACAGGCGCTTGTAGCCGAAGGTAAGTTCGACCTTAGCAAGGGAGGCATGGACCCCGCCCAGGCCCTGCGCCGCCTCTCCTGTCACTGAGTAGTTCGGGGCAAAGCTCGGATTGACCGTCGCCTGTCCCGCAAGGTACCCCCAGGCCCGAGCCCACAGTGGACTGTAGAATTCTGCGGAGACAGGCGTATCGTGCGCTCCGAACCGATTCAACGGTTCGATGCGCCCGATGAGTGTCTTGTCCCCGAACGACTTGGCCACTTCAAGGAGCCCGTCCCGTTCGTCGGGAATGCCTTTGGTATAGGAATAGTGGCTGTAACCCGCTTTCACATAGTCCCGGTACGGGAGCCGCAACCGCTTTCCCGGCAGGCCGACGGGGGCACGGGGAGAGAGATACAGGTCCGGTTTGATTCGCTCGATCTGCCGAGCGAGGTCGCCGTTCGGCGCGACGGCCTGCGCCGCTTCGTACTGGGCTAAGGCCTCTTTAGGGCTGCCGCTCCAGAGGAGAACGTCACCCAATCCGCGCCTGGCTTCGACATCGTCCGGCGCTTCGAGCAGCAACGTCTCGTAGAGGGCTCGCGCTTCGGGAAAGCGTTTTTGCCACGACAGAACCCGCGCTAATCCCGTCCGAACTTCACGATCCCCGGGATGACGGGTAAGAATATCCTTGTAGAGTTGCTCCGATTCCTCAAAGCGATCCTGCCAGGCGAGCAGTCTGGCAAGGGCGCCGCGAACTTCGTCGTTCTGGGGCTGCGCAGCCAGATACCCCCGGTAAGCTTCGATTGCCTCGGCATACCGTTTCTCTGATTCGAAGTTTTTCGCCTGTTCGAGCAGGGAGCCGGCCTCGGCAGCCTCGCCGCCCCTTGCGATGGGTCCGGCCGGAAGGCAGAAGAGGGTGAGAACCGCCAGCACGGCCGCCGGACGGAAGTCATATGGAAGGCGAGTCACCACTGTACCGTATCGGCATGCCAACGGAGATCTTGAGCGGTTTACGGCGACCAACGAGCACAAACGGGTTAAGCGAGTTCGGAATTCGACGATAAGAAGAAGGAAGGGACTCGTCTGCCCTCACGCCCATGGTGTGGCCGGCAGACCGGAACACGATTTATGTCGCTCGACGACGTCGTCGCCATTCTTAACTGGATCTCGCTCCTGTACCTTGCCGGGATTACCGGGGGGTATCTGTCGCTCGATCTCATCGCCATGGTGCACCTGCAGCGGTACATGGCGGAGCACGCGTTGGACCACTTGCCCCAGAGCTTCACGGGTTTTGAACCACAGATCAGCGTCTTGGTTCCGGCCTACAACGAGGAAGCGACGATCGCCGCGTCGGTGCGCTCGTTGCTGCAGCTCAGCTACTCCGAGTTCGAAATCATCGTCGTCAACGACGGCTCCAACGATCGCACCCTTGAGACCTTGATCAATGAATTCCGCTTGATGCCGTTCCCGGAGGCCTACGACCCGCGGCTTTCCACGAAACCGATCCGCGCCGCGTACGTCTCGGCCGACCATCCCATGCTTCGGGTCATCGACAAGGTGAACGGAGGCAAGGCCGATTCCTTGAACGTGGGCATCAATGTCTCGCGATATCCGTTGTTCTGTTGTATCGACGCCGACTCCATACTCGAACGCAACAGCCTGCGGCGGGTGGTCCAACCGTTCCTCGACGACGCCACGACGATCGCCAGCGGCGGCACGATCCGCATCGCCAACGGATGCGAAGTCAGTCAGGGATTCCTGACGAAGATCGGCTTGCCGACCAATATCCTGGCGCTGTTCCAACTGGTGGAATACCTTCGGGCGTTTCTCTTCGGTCGGGTCGGCTGGACGCCCTTGAACGCCGTGCTCATCATCTCCGGCGCCTTCGGAGTCTTTCACAAAGACACCGTCGTCTCGGTCGGCGGCTACCGCCACGACACCATCGGGGAGGACATGGAACTCGTGGTTCGAATGCATCGGATCATGCGACTGCAAGGAAAACCGTATCGCATCACCTTCGTGCCCGACCCGGTCTGTTGGACGGAGGCGCCGGAGGATTATCGAACCCTGCGGAATCAACGAATCCGATGGCAGAGAGGCCTCTGCGAGAGCCTATCCAAGAACATCGGACTGCTCTGTCATCCGAAGGGAGGAACAGCCGGGTGGCTGGCGTTTCCCTTCATGATCCTGTTCGAAATGATCGGTCCGGTCATCGAGGTGTTCATGTACGGATTTCTCGTCTTCGCTTATGCCCTGGGATTTCTCTCCCTCCATACCTGGCTGACATTATTGGCGCTCGTCATCAGCCTGGGCATTCTTCTGTCCTTCAGTTCGCTCTTGCTCGAAGAAATCTCCTTTCATCTGTTTTCACAGCCGCGACAGGTTTGCTTGCTCGCCCTGGCCTCCGTGGCCGAGAACTTCGGATACCGGCAACTCAATTCCTGGTGGAAAGTCGTCGGCATGTACCGCTGGCTGATGGGCAAGAAGGGACAGTGGGGGCAGATGACGAGGAAGGGGGCGTGGCAGGCGAAGTAATCGGCGGGATGGGACTTCGCACGCTCCTGGCGCTGCAGCACGACCGTACAACGGCTCGCGATTGCTCAGTTGCGGAACTCGTTCCGTTCCAGGCTGCGCCGAACGAAACGTCGAACAGTCCTCACCGTCGCTACGCGACCGCAGTCACTCGCCGGTACGGGTCCCGTGCTTCAGCGCATCTCGCGTGACTCAAGTCCCTTCCCCGCCACTGACTGGAGGAGAAAGGGGGATTGTCGAATAGATCAGCTCGTCGCATGCGCGCAGTTGGAGACCGATCGGACCAACCCCAAAGAAACGACGGGAAGAAATTGGCTTCGGCACAAGCCGCGCGCTCAGCCTCCCCTCCCCGCCATTCGGCAGAAGGAGAGATTAGAAGAACAGGGGGCGATCAGTGAACAGGAGCGGCAAGTTGTGTCCCGCCCTCTCCGGCTATGAGCCACGCAGGCATCTGCCGGTCTTACCGTATTGGAGCGCAGCTGCCACGAAGAGAAATGGGAGAACGAAGAGGAAAGAGATGCTATGGGGATTGGCTCCTGCGCAGCCTCAGCTTGACCCTAAAGGAGTCTCAAGAGAACTTTCGACAGTTCATGCTTTTCTCATCTGCAGTATCAATGAGGTGCGGCGGCAGAGCCAATCATGACGGGTTCATATGCGCATCGGGACAACCTCCCTCCCGTGAACGGGTCACATCCCATCCTCCGGACTGCGGACAACGGCCGGCCCTACGGCCCGCTAGCGTTTCACAATCTCCACACGGCGGTTCTTTGCTCGTCCCTCATCCGTCCGGTTATCGGCGACCGGCCGATCTTGGCCGAATCCTACCGCATCCAGCCGATCTGGGCTGATTCCGGCGGCAACAATAGCGTCCACGACGGATCGAGCCCGCGCTTCGGACAACGTCTTATTGGTTGCCGGAGTTCCGGTATTGTCGGTGTGCCCTTCGACTCCGACGCGCAAGCCGCCGTGCTTCAAAAGCATCGTCGCAATTTCGCCGATAAGCGGACGCGATTCCTGGAGAATTTCCGATTTGCCCGTCGCGAAATGGACATCGAGCGCGACGAACCCGTCCTTCTCGATGGCCGCGGCCATCGCATCCGCCGTAATCACCTGCGTCATGGCCTTGCGTTCGACGATATGCAGAAAGTAGATCCGGCCCGCAACCTTCGTGGAGGCCTGCACCTCCGCCCAGACTTCGACGCCGTCGCGTAGGACTTTCATCACAGAGACATTGTCATCGGAGTAGATGATCTGCCCTCCGACCGCCTTGACGGCATTCTCGTAGTTGCGCCGGATTGCCAGACCTCCCGGGTGCTGCTTCTGATCTTTCAAATAATAGTGGATGCGCGTGTACTTCCCCTCGATGGTCTGAGTGGGGTGAGTCCGGAATGCGTAGGACGCAAATGCTTGTTGCTGATAGTTGGAAATGGTGTATCCCGGCATGCGGTTTGGAAAGAGGGGATGATCCGAGCTGTTCTTTACGTCTTGCGCGTGCGTATCGGACACCCCCCCGCAAATCTGGATGAACGCTGCGATCGCCAAGGCCAGAACACCTACGCCGCGTCTGTGATCGTTCATTTCATTCGCCTCATAAGGGTGATTGTCTCGGTTTTGAGTCGTCCGTCAAACCCGGGTCGGTTCACGTTCAGCTCTTCCATGTGAATCCATAGCCCTGTAGCTTTCGCTAGATCAGTCCCCTCTTCTGCAAATACTCCTTGTCGATCACGATGGAGGATTTCGGCAGTTGGCTTCGTTCCTGGAGCAACCGCTCGACGTATTTGCCGATCAGATCGGATTCGAGATTGACTGTGTCGTTCACCTGTTTGAGGCCGAGGGTGGTGACCTTGGCGGTATGCGGGATAACGGCGACGGTAAAGCCGTGGTCGTTCACGTCGTTGATGGTCAGGCTGATGCCGTCGACGGTGATCGACCCCTTCACGACGCAGTACCTAAGCACCTCCTGTGGCGCTTCGACGGTAAAAAAGATCGCGTTGCCCTCCTGATGCCGGCTGCGGATCGTCCCCACCCCGTCCACATGGCCCGCGACCAGGTGACCGCCGATCCGTTCGTTCAGCTTCATCGCCCGTTCAAGATTGACCGGCGCGCCGGCGGTAAGATGCCCGAGCGTCGTTACCGAGAGAGTTTCCGGTGAAATCTCCACGGCAAAGTCCCGGTCGCTTGTCGTAACCACCGTTAAGCAGGCGCCGTTCACGCTGACACTGTCGCCGATCTTAAGATCGCCCATCACGGTCGAGGCGAGAATCACCATTCTCGTTCCGGCAAGCGTCCTCTCCATCGCCGTCACCGCGCCCATTTCTTCCACGATACCTGTAAACATCAGTCCTTCCTCAACAGCACGTTCTTAATCACGTACACGAACACCACAATCAGCACGACCACTCCGATCGATGCCAGGACGCCGATGACGATGTTTTCCGTCGCCATGGTTGTCGATTATATAGGACCGAGCTTATCGCTGTCTCATCGACGTCCAGAAGATCGCGGCGGCCAGTACCTGTATCCCCGCAATCACGCCGAACGCGCCGGCATAGCTCATATTGGCGATCAACAAGCCCGCCAGCAACGGTCCGCCGGCATGGCCGATATCCATGATCGTGCCCTGCATGCCGAGACCAGCGCCCAGTCGTTTGAACTCAGAACTGTCCGCCACCAGCGCCGACGATGAAGAAGACACCACCGCCTCTCCGAATCCGAAGCCGGCGGAGAGCGCGAGAAGTACGGAAAACATGCCCACATGCGGAATCGCCGCAAAGGTGATCGCACAGATCAAGAGTCCGAGGACGATGAGCGGCTGCCGCCCGACTCGATCCGATACCCGCCCCATGATCGGCTTCGAAAAGAACGACGTGAAGGCCTGCACGGTAAACAGGAGACCGACCTCTCCGGGATTGAGGCCGGCCGCGACTCCGTACAGGGGCAAAAAGGCCATCAAGGCGCCGTTGGCGATCATCTTGGCCCCGTCGGTCATGCTCGTGATCAAAACCTTGCGGTTGCGCGACACTGCTTCAAAGCCCTTCCACATTTCATGGAACACCGGCCGGAGTCCCTTCTCGTCAACCTTGGGCGTTGCGACATCCAAATGCAAACTATAGAACAGCAACACGGCAATACAGCCGAAGACCCCGGCGGTGACGAAGGCGGTGTGAAAATCCGCCGCATAGATCAGATATCCTCCGATAAACGGCCCGAGGAGAGACCCCGATTGTGTGCAGGCCGTATAGGTGCCGAGCGCGGCGCCTCGACGTTCGCGGTAGAGTTCAGCCACAGTGGCCAAGGCGCTCGGCGCAAAGATCGCCGTCGCCAGGCCGTGAAAGAACCGCAAGACCGTCAGCGTATTGAGATCGGTGATGAAGGGATAGACGAACGGCGGAAGCCCGAAGGCTACGACGCCGATCCTGAGCAGAAATCGCCTGCCGTAAATGTCGGATAAGGCTCCGGACGGCAGCTTCAGAAGCACACCCGTCAGCGTGGAGACCGATACGATCAGTCCGATACGCTCCGGTCCCGCCCCCAACGATTCCGCGAACAGCGACAGCGCCGGCATCCGCACCATGTTGTAGCTGATGAAGCAGAAGATACCGACCGCGCATATCAGGATGAAACTGCGAGTCGAGGTCATGGCGCGACGATGCCCTTCAACTGCCGGTTGCTCGGCTCCTCCGACTCCTCCAACACCCGCCGCAACAAGGCCAGATCGTCCGTAGACAACGGCGGCGGCGCCGCGGCTTTGTCCAATACCCGCTCAGGCGACCTCTTCATCTCCTGGCTCAAGCGATTCGCCGCCTCGACGGCGCGCGTCAACCGTCTGGCGACCCCGCTTCCGATGAGCGGCCTGATGAGTGAAACCAAACCGGACAGCACGCGACTATTCAGCCTCGTGTAACAGACCAGCGTGGTCTCCATGGCTTCGCCCCCATCGGACTCCTTCACAGGGCTCATTCGGACGAACACGACGGCTTTGCCTGCTATGCTGGGCAGCCACGTCCTGACAAATCGACCTTCAAGATAGTAGATCCTGCTCGTCCTGTCCCGATAGACCGGTTCGAACAGGCCTTCCAGCCCTTCTCCGTCGTTTCCAAGATATTGATTCGCCCCGAGCTGGAGGGCCTGATATGAGGCAAACCCCAGTCGATTCACCAGCGTCGCCGCAAGCGGCGGATGATCGAGGAGCGCCGCAAACGGTCCTTCAGGGAGGGTCGTGCGCAACGGCCCGACTTTGTTTGCCGTCGTGTAATTGTCGATGACGGGTTGTAACCGGCAAATCTGATCCTGCGCGAGTTTCTCGACCGGAAACTTCACGCCTGCGTGGTCGGCGGGAAGCCGGCAGGCTTCAGAGCGGGCGTTGCCGCTCGACAGGACCGTTCCGACCAGCAACACGGCGAGAAAAATCGCCACATCCGATCGATACGGGAACCCGCAGCGTGCGTTCATGAGGCCTATTTCGGCACCGAAACCGTGACATGAACTGAAAACAGTTGTCGAGGATCCTGCCTCGCGCGCGCCCCCCGCAACAGAACGTCAAGCGCGGGCGTCACGGCCCCTTCGAAGGAAGGCACCCCATTCGTCACCACGGTCACCGGCTTCGACACATCGATCAGTTGATCGTTCAAGAACAGGCTATAGCGCCGCACTCGTTCGGCTTTTACTTCGATGCGGTTGGGCGAAACGATCGCGACATCGAGCTTCGCATATTCCCGGCGCTTGATCCGTTCGTCCCGCTTATCGATGAGATCGTCGGAAAACGCCGCGATGGGGTCGCTCGCGTCGATCCGCACCCAACCGAACGGCTGGAAATGGCTGGCGTCTCGGACGACCGTCATCGTTCTTGGAAGCGGATCGCGCCGTTGCCGATCGAACCAGGCGACCAGACCCGGCAGCTCTTCGCGAGGAAAGAAATGCCCTCCCGCCATCGGATGCTCCAACTGATGCTCACGGTAAGTATGGGGATAGCCGAGCGCGGCCAACTCCCGCGAGATCGATCGGCTCAACTCCACCGGCATCACCTGATCCTTTGCGCCATGGATGATATAGATCGGCGTATGGCGGAGATCGGCCAGAAACGGCATCAGCACGTCGTCCAATCCGCCCGCCATCGGGGCAATTCCGGCGAACAGGGGCGCATGATGCATACCGATGAGCCAGGTGCCGATGCCGCCGTTCGACATGCCGGTAAGAAAGATGCGATCAGGATCGACATGGTACCGCCGGATCATCTGCTGAATCGTCGCCAAGACCAATTCCTCCGCCCGTCGGGTGAACCAGGCCCCGGCCGCATAGGTTGGACAGGCCAGGATGTACTCATCGCCCAGTCTTGCCTGCCAGCGTTCGAGATAGACGTCGCCGGTAAAGCCTGCTCCGTGAAGGCAGACCACCAGCCCGTACCCTTTCGCGGGTTGATAGGTCAGCGGGATGGCGAGCGCGAGCGGATAGGATCGGCCTCGAACCGTGACTCGCTCGTCGGGCAATGTCCCGATGGGCTGGCTGGCATACGGCCGCTCGGTCTGGATGACGCGGCTTATCCGATCGATCGACGCTTCAGGATGAGACAGTAGGGTACGGAGCGTTCTGTCCGCCTCATCCATATCGGCGCTGTCGAGGTAGCGAAAGACGAGTGTGGGGAGACTATCGGCCGCGGGGACCGGCTCCTGGGCGATCACCGGACAGGCCGCACTCAGAGCCATCAGGAGCAACACCGGGATTCGATTCCTCTGCCTCACACATCACCCGCCACGACGACGTCGCCTCCGACCGATCGAATCGTGATATTGCGAAGCCTGATCGATGCCGCTATGCGAGTCGGACTCTTTCCTCCGATCAGACCCTTCGCGTCTTGCCCTCCCAGCAGAGACGGAGCGATGTACAGCCGCACCCGGTCGACCAACTTGCTCCTGAGCAGCGCAGCGTTGAGTTCGCTCCCCCCTTCGACGAGCAGCGATCGGATGCCGCGTCGATCCAATTCCTTCAGCAACGCAGAAAGAGACACCCGCCCTTTGCTCCGCGGAAGCACCAGTACGTCGATGCCCTTTCGCGCAAGCCGTCGCCTCCGGCTGCGCGGCGCGCTCTCGGTCGTCGCAATCCAGGTCTTGGCCTGATGCTGCCCGGCCAAGATTCGCGCATTCTGCGGAACACGCAGCCGGCTGTCGACCACGATCCTTACGGGTTGTCGAGCGGCAAGCTTGGCGAGCCGCGCCCCGGTCCTCGCCGTCAGCGCCGGATCATCGGCGATCACCGTGTCGATCCCGACCATGACGGCATCGGACTCTGCGCGAAGGCGATGGACCTCCCGGCGCGAGGCCGGGCTGGTGATCCAGCGGGCGTCTCCGGACGAAGCGGCGATCTTTCCGTCGAGGGTCATGCCCGCCTTGAGTGTGACATAAGGGCGCCGTTTGGTCACCGAATGCACGTAGGCCCGGTTCAACCGCTCCGCCTCCGCAGCCGCCACTCCCATGCTGATCGATAGGCCGGCACGGCGCATCGCGGCAATCCCTCTTCCTTTGACCAGCGGATTCGGATCGGTCATTGCAGTGACCACTCGTCCAACGCCGGAGCGAATCACGGCCGGCACGCAAGGCGGTGTGCGCTTTCCGGCGTGACAGCAGGGTTCCAGCGTCACATAAAGCGTCGCGCCGTGCGCCCGCGCGCCTGCTTGTCGGAGAGCGAGAACTTCCGCGTGAGGGAGACCAGGACGAAGATGATAACCCCGCCCCACGATCCTGCCGTGATTTACGACGATCGCGCCGACCATGGGATTCGGGCTCGTCGTCCCCCGGCCCTTCGCGGCGAGG
>JBBILH010000004.1:0-64089 GCA_037445005.1 Nitrospira sp. | reverse complement strand
TCCGGCCCCTTGGGATTTTTGGCCGGACTCTTTTCGTAGTACCGCGCATCATACCAGTCGTTGACCCATTCCCACACATTCCCCGCCATGTCGTAGACCCCGTAGGGGCTCTTTCCGGCTTCATAGCTGCCGACCGGCATCAGAGTCTTTTCCCCTGTCCACTGCTGGTTGTAATTCAGATGCTTGGCGGTCGGTTCGACATTGCCCCAGGGGAATCGCCAATCGTTGTTGCCCTTGGCGGCCTTTTCCCATTCCGCCTCCGTGGGAAGGCGCTTCCCTGCCCATTTACAATAGGCTTCGGCGTCGGCCCAGTCGACGTTGACGACGGGACGGTCGGTCAAGGCCTCAGAGATCGCGTCACCCTGCCAGAGGTTTCTGGTGGGATTCTGGGGATTCTGCGGCACACGATGCCCGGTCGCTTTGACGAACTCCAAGTATCGCCCGTTCGTCACCTCATGTATGTCGATGTAATATGCGTCGAGTTCGACTTGATGACGCGGATACTCGTCCCGTCCTCCGTCCCGGTCTCCGGGCGGCACGCCCATGGGAAAGGGACCGGCAGGAACGAGCACCATCGGTGCGCCGTCGGGAGCGCCGGCTGCGAACCCTGATCCCGGAACAATCAAAACGATCAGAAGGGTCATGATCGACAGCGGTGAAGCCATGATGCCGAACTCCTTGGTTATGAACGCTCCCGTCATCGTAACACAGGGAGCCGGCGCTTCGCAGCCGTGTTATGGGGCGGAGAATCAGTTTGACGTTCGTCTCCGCAGCCACCTACTATACGAGGGAGTGAGGTATTCATGAGCCAGCCGCTTCATCGAGGCTTTCGGCACGTAGCCTTGCGTGTCACGAATTTGAAGCGATCCCGCGCCTTCTATGAGGAACTCCTCTCCATGAAGGTCGTCTGGGAGCCGGATCCCGACAACGTGTACTTTAGTTCGGGGACGGACAATCTGGCTCTTCACCAGATCGCCGCCGGTGAATTAGCGGCTTATCAACCTCCTGGGGGCCAGTTGCTCGATCATATAGGCGTAATTCTGGAAAGCCCTCAGGCGGTCGACCGGATGTATGGAGAGGTCAAGCAAAGACTGGAATTGTTGGGCGGGAGGATTGCCAAAGAGCCGAGGCAGCATCGGGACGGCAGTTACTCGTTCTATTTCTCCGATCCCGACGGGAACATCATTCAGGCGCTCTACGAACCGACGATCAGTGAACTGAAATTCATGCGTGAGGGGTAAGCGTAAGAGGTGTGGCGATGGACAACGCGATCAATCCGAGGGCACCTCGAATCACCTGACGCCTAACGGTCATGAACATCTGGAACAGCCTCCCCCCGAACCAGTATTTGGCCCTTGCCCCATGGTGTTGGGTGCAGCTCGAAAGCGCCGAAGCGCCGGGACCGTTCCCTTTTGTCGGCGGCGTCGCGCCCGAAGTGGTGGCAGGTCTGCACGAGGCCCACAGTCTCCTGGCCAGCTCGATCGATACGGCGATCAGCGACGTTTTTTCCAAGCGCGCTCCGCTGGAAGATCCGGATCGACAGAAGCGGTTGGAGGATGCCTATGCGGAACTCGTCAATGCGCGGCCCTATCTGAAGCAGCACATCAAGTGCGCGCGAAAGCCGGACGGCTCGTTTCAGTGGGAGTTCCCTACCGATCCGACCAAGTCTTCGACCGTCACGAACGGCGGACTCCGGATCTTCCACTCGGTCAAACGGCAGGCGATCCCAATCGGATTCGATCAACGGCAATTGGGGCCGGTCGTCGGGAAAGTGTTGGGCATGCTCGACGGAACCCACCAAACGGAAGAGATCAAGACCGTCGTGCTGACGGCGCCGCGCGAGGCCCAAGGTGTGCTGATCAGATTGATGGAATCACTGCATCAGTACGAGTGCCTGGTCGCGTCCTCCGGTTCCTCGATCCGGCCGCGATGGTTCGAGGTCGTCCAAGATCGGGACGTCGTGCATCTCGGCCACGCGGCGCTGTTATACCGTCAGCAGCAGCAAGTGTTCCTGTTCGATCCCTGGCTGCTGCCGTGGTTCGCGGAATCTTCGGTGCCTTCGCTCTGGGGTTCCCTGTTGCCGAAGCCGGCCGTCGTCTTTCTGACCCACGACCACGATGACCACGTCGACCCGCGAACCCTCCTGCACCTCCCGAAAGACACTCCGATCGTCGTCCCCAGCAAGCGCAACAGGAAGAAGCTGTTCTACGACTACCATGCGCTCCTCCGCGAGCTTGGGTTCGGACGCGTCGTCGAATTGGCTCACGGCGAAACCTGGCCGTTTGAAGGGGGGACGGTCGTTTCGGTGCCGTTCTACGGGGAAGATCCCTGCGACCTTGAAATGCCGCGCAACTGCTACTTGATCAGCGATCGCGGTCAAAACGTGCTCGTGCATGCGGACAGTGGTCCCACCAATGACGGCCGGTCGGCGCTAAAGGAGCATGTGATCGAGCGGCTGGTCGACAAATACGGCCCGATTCCGTTGGTGCTTGCTTCACAGCAGCAGTTGCTCGAAATCCGCAGTTATGCCGCCCACGCGCCGCTGTCGCATCCGGGCAGGTGGCTGGATGTCGGTGAAAACGGATACCTGACCAACGCCTATCTGGCCGAGCTCTGCCGTACGGCGAATGCCAAGCTGTTCGTGTCGTATGCGACGGGCGGGGCCGATTGGTATCCGGACCATCTGTCGTTCATGTTCAGCCGGCGAAATCCGGCCAGAACCGCCTTGCTCACCGCCCATTGGGAAAAACCGGAAAATCTGAAAGACCTTCTCGCATCTCAAGGTTGTGGGTATCATTACGCTCGTGCCCAAGAGCTTTACCGGGTGACTCCGAAGGGCGCGGTCGAGATCGTCTCGACCGGCGATGCGCTGGCTCCCTTAAGCCTGTATCGACTCGATCACGGCAATCCGTTCTTCATGAAGTCGAGCGGACGGGTATAGGAATGAATCAGGGCACACGGGCGTTTTCGAATCGACGGAGACGACCACCGGATTGAACGGTGGCTGTTTCTTTGAGGAGCGAGCATGAGCGAAGGGTCAGGCCAGATTCTTGTCACCGGCGCGGCGGGGTTCATCGGGTTTCACGTCGTCAAGCGCCTGATCGCCCGCGGCGAGCGCGTCATCGGAGTCGACAACATAAACGACTACTATGATGTCCGACTCAAGCAGGCCCGCCTGGCCCAGTTGACGCCGTTGGACGGATTCCAGTTCGTCAAACTGGATCTGGCCAATCGGCAGGGAATGAAAGAGCTGTTCGCCGAACAGCCGATCCGGCGCGTCGTCCATTTGGCCGCCCAGGCAGGGGTCCGTTATTCGCTGATCAACCCCCACGCCTACACGGACAGCAACATTGAAGGCTTCATGAACATTCTCGAAGGCTGCCGCCGAGCCGAGGTGGAGCACTTGGTCTACGCCTCATCCAGTTCGGTCTACGGCGGTAACACTCAGATGCCGTTTTCGATCCACGACAATGTGGACCATCCGGTCTCGCTCTACGCGGCGACCAAGAAGGCGAATGAGCTCATGGCCCATTGTTACGCGCATCTCTACCGGCTCCCCTGCACGGGCTTGCGCTTCTTCACCGTGTACGGGCCGTGGGGCCGGCCCGATATGGCGCTGTTTCTTTTTACGAAGGCGATCCTGGAAGGGAAGCCGATCGAGGTGTTCAACCACGGCAAGATGCGCCGCGACTTCACCTATATCGACGACATCGTCGAAGGGGTTCTCCGGACACTCGACCATACGGCCGAGCCGAATCCTGCCTGGTCGGGCGACAAGCCGGATCCCGGGACCAGTTCGGCGCCGGCCCGCATCTACAATATCGGCAATCACCAGCCTGTTGAGTTGCTCCATTTCATCGAGGTATTGGAAAAGGCGCTGGGCAAGAAGGCGGAGAAGCGGATGATGGCGATGCAGCTTGGGGATGTACCGGCTACTTATGCCGATATCGATGATCTGTCCCGCGACGTCGGATTCAAGCCCGCCACGCCGATCGAGGTAGGTATTTCCCGGTTTGTCGACTGGTACAGAGAGTTTTACAAGGCATAAAAAACGCCGGACTTCCTGGTGAAGCCCGGCGTCTCCATCGTTCGCGCGGTAATCCTCGGTTTACTGGCAGCCGATCGGCACAAATCCCTGGCCGAACAGTCTCGACAAGGTCGCATAGCGCGCATTATCGTAAAACGAGTAGCTCGCACCCCGCTGATTCAGACCGGACAAGTCCCCGCCGTAGGAGGGATCCGATCCGAAGAAGAACCCACCGCGCGTCTTTTGATTGAGGTTCAGCCATTCCCCATAGGTCGCACACACTTCCGCCTGCACCGACCCGGAGGAGGCGATGCTCGCCTGCCAGTCCCTGGCCCAGTCGGGGACGGATCCTCTGCTGGTTGCGCCGGTAGGCGCACGTTCCACAAATGGAGGGATTTCGTACCGTGGGGCCGTGATCGCCGGCTGAGGGCTGGGCATGCCGGCGAGCGACGGCACCACCGACAGCGGCTTCAACGTCATGAGCGTGCACCCTGCCTTATCCTTGTTGGTATAAAGCATCGTGCCGTCCGGTTGAGGGCAACTCCACATTTTCATCGGATCGAAGGCCGGTTCTTCCGGCGTCGAAGCCCAGGCGAACGTCGACGTCGCGAGCACGAATCCCGCCGCGACCAGAATGACCTGTGTCGGCCGCATAGCCCACCTCCCCTGATCATGCAATAAAGCCTGTGCCACCATCGGTGTCTTGCCTTTCCTCATGGTACGCGCCCTTGCTGAAGACAAGCTATGCTACGGGGACTGAGAGGGTCTATTCATCTTTGGAGGGGGTCGCGGAACAGCTAGGGCGCCTGAAAATCACTCTCTTGGCCGACTTGAGGCATACTGCTCATCAGGGACGCCGGGGTGACACCCTGAAGTGTCTTGAGGATCAGATCGGCTTCTCCCAGTTTTTCAGCAGGATAAGTCGTGGCCAGCGCCAGGACCTGCATGCCGGAGGCCTTGGCGGATCGAATGCCGGCGAGAGAGTCCTCGATTACGAGGCATTGATCGGCTGAGAGGGAGGGGGCTCCGCAATGAAGACGGTTCAGCCTGTCGAGCGTCAGCAGATAGATTGCAGGATCCGGTTTTCCGATGCCGCAGTCCTCTGCTGCCACGATCGGAGCGAACTCGTGTTCGATCGGTGTGCCGCTGAGCGCGTACTGGATCTGTTCCCGCCGACCACCGGAGGCAATGGCAAGCCGGTACCGAGTCTTCGCTGCTGCCACGAAGTCGACGATACCCGGGAATAGGGCGGGCCGATGCCGCGCCATGTTGGCGCGGAACAGCTCAGCTTTCCGCTCGATGATCGACCGGAGCAGCGCTTCGGACACGGCTCCGTCTCGTTGCGCCAACAGGGCAGCGGCGCAAGTCCGTTCGTCCATGCCGAGATACGTGTCGTAGTACTCTTCAACGGTGAGAGACAGGCCCGATTCCGCCGCGGCTCGGCAAAAACAGGCGACGTGAGGGGCCTCGTCGTCGGCGATGACCCCGTTGAAGTCGAATATGATCGCTCGAATCATGGTCCCGACGTTCCGCGCCCCCACTCTACTCAACCATCCGGCGTCCGACAAGCAGTCTTGCCTTGTTCGATTTCTCGGGGTGGGTTATTCTCCGCGATGAGGCGTTAAGCAACAAGGCGCACATGGTGAGCAGCATGTTTCATTTCGATCAATCCCTGACTCCTCTCTCCCCCGCGGCCCCCGACGGGTTCTGGCGTGACTGATTACGGCGTCCTCGGCAATTTGCTCGTCATTTTTTCGGTGTCCATCGCCGTCGTTTTTCTCTTTCACCAGTTTCGATTGCCGTCGATCGCGGGATTTCTCGTGGCCGGCGCGCTCATCGGCCCGCACGGATTAAATCTCGTTTCCGACATCGGCACCGTTCAGATTTTAGCCGAGATCGGGGTCGTGCTGCTGCTGTTCACCATCGGGATCGAATTCTCGCTGGTCCAACTCGCGTCGTTGCGCCGGCTGTTTCTGGTCGCGGCGCCGATTCAGGCCGGAGGCGTGTTACTGATCGTGTGGGCCGGCGCATTACTTGCGGGCCTGACGTGGCAAGAGGGCATTTTTTGGGGATTCTTGCTGACGCTCAGCAGCACCGCCATCGTGCTGAAGGCGTTGGCCAACGCCGGCGACAGCGACTCCATCCACGGCCGTACGACGATCGGCATCTTGATCTTCCAAGATCTTGCCGTTGTGCCGATGATGCTGCTGACACCCGTGTTGGCCAGCCGGGCGGAAGGTTCCGCGCTGTCTCTGATCACCGCGCTGGGGACCTCGATTATCGTCGTGGGCGTGGTCATCACAGCGGCCTGGTATCTCGTGCCGAAGTTGCTGGAGCACATCGTCCGGAGCCGAAGCCGCGAGCTGTTTCTGCTGACGATCATCGTGCTCTGTCTCGGGATCGCCTGGCTCACGTCGCTGGGCGGCCTGTCCCTCGCGCTGGGGGCGTTCATCGCCGGCCTGGTCATCTCCGAGTCGGAGTACAGCCACCAGGCGATGGCGGAAGTGTTGCCGTTTCGCGACAGTTTCAACAGTCTCTTTTTCGTGTCCATCGGCATCCTGATGGACTGGCGCGTGCTCCTCGTGCATCCGGCGGCGGTGGTCGGGTTGCTGGTCGCCATCCTGCTCATCAAGTTCGTGACCGGCGTCGGAGCCGCTGTGGCCGCCGGGACGCCTCCGAGGTCGGCGATCATGACCGGGATCGCATTGGCCCAGGTCGGCGAATTCAGCTTCCTGCTGGCGCAGCAGGGGCAAGAAAGCGGGCTTCTGCGAGGCGATCCCTATCAGATCTTTCTGGCCGTATCCGTGCTGTCGATGATCGTCACGCCCTTCTTGATGCAGTGGTCGCCGTCCCTGGCGCGCCGTGCGGAAGCAATGCAACGGCTGCGGCATTGGCTGCCCAGTCGCACGATGGCCCATGCCCTTCAGGTCGAAGGCAAGCAGATCCGGATCAAGGATCACGTCATTATCGTCGGCTACGGCCTGAACGGACGGAATCTTGCGCGTGTCCTCAGCGAGACGGAAATCCCTCACCTCGCATTGGACCTCGACGGCGACACCGTGCGGCGGGAGTCGGCCCACGGGGTGCCCGTCTACTACGGCGACGCCACCAACGCCAATGTGCTGCGGCACGTCAAGATCGAGGATGCCAAGGTTCTGGTGGTGGCGATGTCCGATCCCTTCGTGACAAGGCGAACCGTGCAAGTGGCCAAGGGCCTCAACCCTAAGCTCCACATCGTCGTGCGGACCCGCTATCTTCGGGAATTGGAAGAGCTGCACCAGATCGGGGCGGACGACGTCGTCCCGGAAGAATTCGAAACGTCGATCGAGATCTTCGCTTTGGTGCTCCGGACCTACAATCTGCCGCAGGAGTTCGTCACTCGAAAAGCCGAACAGATCAGGCGGGAGGGGTACGCGTTGCTTCGCCGGAGCGAATTGCCAGAACTGGCGCACCATTTACGCGGCGGCACGTTGACCGACGCGGAAGTCGAGACCTTCCGGATCGAAGAGGGCTCTCCCGCCGTGGGTAGGACGTTCGCGGACCTCGCGATTCGTCCACGCACGGGCGCGTCGGTCATCGCCTGGACTCGAAGCGGGGTCACCGAGTCCAATCCGTCGCCGACAACCAAGCTAGCGCCGGGCGACGTCGTCGTCCTGCTCGGATCGCGGGAGCAGTTACGGCGAGGAATAAGCCTGCTGGTGGATTTCAAAGCGGAGTAGCGCGTTACCGGTTGCCGGCGGTCATCGCTTGATAGGCCTCTTCCAGCGACCCCACCTCGAGTAGGTCGACCGACCGCGCCTCGGCAAGGCCCGTAAGGTCCCATTCGTCGGTCTTCAATTGCCCCCGCGGGATCAGAATGATCCTGAACCCTTCCTTGATCGCCGCATCGATTTTGGCAGGAACCCGTCCGACGGGAAGAATGCCGCCGTTCGGTTCTATCTGACCTGTCATCACGGCGTCGGGTCTGACTGTGTCGCCGCGCCAAGCCGCCATGATTCCCACGGCGACGGCGGCGCTGGCGCTCTGACCCTCGGTGACCGAGTTGTAAGAGCGATTCTTGACCGTCACAACCCAGTCTCGTCCCTCGGTTCCGACGGCGCGCGCGGCGGCCGCAGCGGCCTGCCTTACGCCTGATTTCCAATCCTCACCCACGACCGATCCTCCTCCGAGGCTGATCTCGCTGAACTGCACGATCGGCCCGTCCCGCCGGTCTTGAACGGCAAGCTGAATCACGGCGAAGCTGACGATACCCTGGCCGCCGGCCTTCACCGACAGAGTCGGGACCGAGGCGGTATGGACGGTATCCGTCGCCTTTGCCGACGACGCGGGCGCGGCCAGCACCCAGCACGACAAGAGCAGACCGCGCAGCAGCGTGTCCGGAATCCGCACCGTTAGCTTCTCCAGCGCAGCGTCACCCGGCCCTTAATCGGATGGTCGATCGGACGCCCGGTCTGGACCGAAGCGAGGTGCGCCGCCTTGAGCTTGAAGTACCATTTGGCCGGAGTATCGGCGTCATCGATCAGCATCAACGCCGGCTTGTATTTGAGGCCGACCGCCTGGCGTTCCATCGCCTCCCGGTCCTGGACCATGAAGATATTGGCGAAATAGCGGAACAAGGTCTTGGAGAACGGGAGCCAGCGGAAGGCGTTCCATGCCGCGCAGAAATCGATGCGGCACTGTCGATCGGAAATCGGCGTCACCGTCGCCCTCGTCGACACGAATAACTCGCCGCACCGGACAAGCTCGAACCGCTGGTTCGGGAGCACAAAGTCGATCGTCGTGGTCAGGGGTCCTCCGTAGAAAAAGTTGAGAAGCTTGTACGGGCCGCTGTTTTTCGACGGCGCGTGCGAGATCATCCGGAATCCGTAGGGGAGGGGCTCGAACGTTTTCGCCTTCTCGTGCATGCTGTCTTGCGTCCGCCACCAGGAACTCTGGTGCACGAATGGGCCGTGAGCCGGATCCATCAACCCGACGATGCCGTCGTCGACGGTGCAGTCCAACAGCGTGGAGATTTGAATCATCCGGTAGGGCGAGGAGGGCAGCGGCAGGGGCGGCACGTCCGGCACCGACTGCTCCGGCCGCTGAGGATCGGGGAAGAATACCCACACGTAGCCGTCTCGTTCCCGGCAGGGGTAGGTGGCGACCCCGATTTTTTCAGGTTGAATGGGAGAGTCTCTGACGAGAGCCGGGATCTCCCGGCAGCGTCCCTTCCCGTCGAACAGCCAACCGTGGTAGGCGCACTCGACACAGTTGCCCTTCATGCGGCCGAACGACAGCGGCATCCCGCGGTGGGGACAGATATCGCGCAAGGCCGATACCTCACCCTCCGCCGTCCGGCAGAGCAGGATGGGCGAATCGAGCATGACCGTGCCCTTTAAGCCGCCGGCCGGCAGATCGGAACTTGTGCAGGCCGGATACCAGAACCCAAAGAGCGGAACGCTCTTGGACGGCTTGAACTCGGTCACGAGATCAGAAGTCATGAATGGCAGGAGTCGTAGCGTCGATTCGATGAAGTCGGTTGGAACTATATCCGCCAACTTCCGAAGGGTCAAGGTCGTTGTATTGACAAGGAAAACAAGCGGAGACTATAGTCAAAAACCGAGAGAAGATGCGTCGTTTCTCGCATTCGGGCGCAGAGGAGGCCGCGATGATTGCCACTCAAACCGATCCTGCAACGGCGTTGGCGGAACTCCACGCCTCGAAACCGGACAAGGTGACCATTGTCTTGCTGAGCGGCGATCTGGATCGCGCGATGGCCGCCTTCATCATCGCCACCGGCGCGGCTGCAATGGGCATGCAGGTCACCATGTTCTTCACGTTCTGGGGACTCAATACGATCCGTCGAAAGGGAGCGGCCAGCTCGGCGAAGGACTGGCTGCGTCGCGTGTTCGGGCTATTGAACAAGGGCGGTGCGGAGAGCCTGCCGCTCTCGCGATTTCACTTCGGCGGGCTTGGGACCAGAATGATGCAGACGGTCATGAAGCAGAATCGGATGCCCGGCGTGCCGGAGTTAATGCAGACCGCCATGGACCTCGGCGTCCGGTTTATCGCCTGCACCACAACTATGGGGTTGATGGGAATCACCAAGGATACGCTGATAGACGGGATCGACCAGTTCGCCGGCGTGACGACGTATTTGGCCGAGGCGAAGCAGGGCAGTGTGAACTTGTTTATTTAGGTAAGGGGCTAGAGGCAAGGGGCTATGGGCAAAAGAACTTGTTCGCCTATCGCCTCGTGCCTCTCGCCTCTAGCCTGCTGAGGTACGAAGCATGATGCAAGCTGACGTAAAGCTCGATACCTTGGGCTATTTTTGCCCTATGCCGATCATCATGACTTCAAAAAAGATCAAAGAACTGGCGATGGGGCAAGTTCTCGAAGTCGTTTCCGACGACGAGGGAATCAAGAAAGATATGCCGGCCTGGTGCGAAACCACCGGCCATCAGATGCTCGGCCTGGAGGAAGAGCACGCGAAAGCGGGCCGCATCTACAGAGCCTTCGTGAAGAAGACGAAATAGCGGACTATCCATTCCAACGAAGCCGACAGATCGAACGAAGCCGGAGGGACGAAGGACGCGTCCTCCGGCTTCCGTGTTTCTGCCCCAAAACGAGGTGTGAGCGACGATGGACCGGATCATTGAATGTGTGCCGAACTTCAGCGAGGGACGCGATCCCGCCACGGTGCAGGCGCTGGTCGACGCGGTTGCTTCGGTCAGGACGGTTCGGCTGTTGGATCGGACGATGGATCGCGACCACCATCGGTCCGTGTTGACGTTCATCGGAGATCCGGAGGCCGTCGTCGAGGCCGCCTTTCGCGCGATTCGGGCCGCCACGGATCTGATCGACCTGCGCCGGCACAGCGGCGTTCATCCCCGGGTTGGTGCGACCGATGTCGTGCCGTTCGTGCCCATCAGAGGCGTCACGATGCAGGACTGCGCCAGACTGGCTCGGCAGCTAGGGAAGCGGGTCGGACGGGAGCTTGCCATTCCCGTGTTTCTGTATGAACGCGCCGCCTCGCATCCCGACCATGCGCCACTGGAGACCGTGCGGCGCGGCGGTCTTGAAGGCCTCGCGTTCCGCATGGCATCCGATCCGGATTGGATACCTGATTTCGGTCCCCCGCGGCTTCACGAGACCGCCGGGGCCATAGTAATCGGCGCCAGGCCTCCGTTGATCGCCTTCAACGTCAATCTGATGACACAGGATCTGGAGGTAGCGAAGTCGATCGCCGGAACCATCCGGCAGTCGAACGGCGGGGTGCCCCACCTCAAGGCCATCGGAGTCCCACTGGCCAGCCGCGGCATGGTGCAGGTCGCGATGAATCTCACGGACTTCCACGTCACACCTCTCCACATCGCCTTCGAGGCCGTCGAGGCGCAGGCTTCTTTGAAGGGTGTACCACTGGCCGGGAGCGAGATCGTCGGACTCGTGCCTCAGGAGGCGTTGATGGCTGCGGCCGAGGATTCCCTGAGGCTTGAGGGATTCGATCGAGCGCAGGTACTCGAATCCAGAATTTCAGCCGCGCTTGCCAGAGGGGGGCCGGATGAACGCGTTGAAAGCCGGACTCGGCCGGAGGAACTTGCCCAGTGCTCCTTCTCCGAACTTCTCGAAGCGGTGGCTACCGCGACACCGAATCCGGCCGGAGGGGCGGTTGCCGCATTGGTTAGCGCGCTATCCGCCTCGTTGGGGATCATGGGCACCCGCTTGAGTCGTCAACGGACGATCGAAGATCATCTGCTCAAAATCAGGAGCCGGTTAAGCGAGCTGGCGCAGGAGGACGGGAAGGCCTATCGGCACTTCGTCGATGCCGCCAGGCGGCCGATCTCGGACTCGGAACGGCCTGCCGCCATATCATCGAGTCTCCATCTCGCGACGGAGATTCCTCTTGAGATTGCCGAACGGGCGAGCGAGGCAGGGAGACTGCTCCGTGACGTTTTGAAACAGGTCAAACCGCCCGTTCAATCGGACTTGAACGTCGGGGTCATGCTCATGTGCGCCGGGGCCGAGGCGGCCTTGCACACGGCGAAGGCAAACCTGAAGATTCAGCCAAATCAGAGACTTAAAGAGGCAATCCACAAGCGTGTTCTGCAAGCGGGAACCCTCCTTGAGGAACTGAAGGGGCTATGTTACACTCCGCGCCCGAATCCTCGAGCCTCCACGGTAGGTCCAGCGCAGGCATCGCCTGGGAAAGCGCAGAATCGGAAAGTATGGAAATCAAAGTCTTCAATAACAACGTCGAAAAAGCGCTCAAGGTCGCCAAGAAAAAACTCGCGGGGGAAGGGCTCTTCCGGGAGTTGAAGCGTCGACGCTATTACGAAAAGCCCAGTGTGCGAAAGAAGGCCAAGCAGCGCGAGGCTCAGCGGCGACGGCAGAAGTGGCTGTCCAAGCGACGGCCGGAATAGCGCGTTCCTCTCAATCCTCCGGCTATCTCTTTTCTCATCTCGTCCCGGTATCGTTCCATGCGCCAGGACCAGATCGGCGGTGCGCTCCGTGTCGTGAAGCGGGAGATCCGTCGATGGCGGGAACCGGTCGTCGGCGTCGTGGCCCGTGAGTCGGGGCGCGATCCCTTCCGCATACTTATCTCCTGTCTTTTGAGTCTCCGAACCAAGGACAAGACGACGAGCGAAGCCGGCGCGCGACTCTTTGCGCTCGCGCACGAGCCGGCCGCCATGTTGGCGGTTCCCATTAGTGCCGTTGAGAAGGCCATCTACCCCGTCGGCTTCTACCGCACGAAAGCCAAATCGATCCATGCCATCTGTCGTCGGCTGCTCGACGAATACAGTGGAAAGGTGCCGGATTCAATCGAGGCGCTCGTGACACTGCCGGGCGTCGGCCGGAAGACGGCCAACTTGGTCGTTACGGTCGGCTACAAGAAACCCGGCATCTGCGTGGACATTCATGTCCACCGCATTACGAATCGGTGGGGGTACGTGAAGACCAAGACGCCGGATCAGACGGAACAGGCCCTGCGCCGCAAACTGCCGAAGCCCTATTGGATCACCTTCAACGATCTGCTCGTGCCCTACGGGCAGCACCTTTGCCAGCCGGTTTCACCCTGGTGCAGCAAGTGCAAGCTGACGCCGTATTGCGACCAGGTGGGCGTGACGAAGTCGCGTTAGCGAGAAGACGATAAACGGAAACCGTTAAGCGCAAACGGGGTTCTTGACGATCCCCGAGTAAAGAGTAACGGTCTTAAATAAATAGCTTGGTTTCGGCTTGAGCGGTGAGAGACAAGATCGCCGGCAGGCCCATGACCTCGTCGACATTTGTTTCGACCGCCGCGGCGTCCACCCCCATGTATTCCAAACCCGCGCTGCAGGCGATCACGCGAAAACTTCCCACCAGCTTCGCCTCATGAAACATCTCTGAAATTCTCGGAACGTTTTTTTCCTTCAGCAGGCGGGCTACCTGGGTGGAAGACGCGGCGTACTCGGGGGGAAAGTCCACCTCGTCGAGCTTGCCCTCCGCCAGTTTCTTGATCGTCCAAAAGAGCAGGACCACGATCACGTCTTTGCCCATGGCGGCGGCAGTGAGACCGAGCGTCGCGACTTGGTGGAGTTTGTCGTAGGTGGCGTTGTGCGCGAAGAGTACGAACTTCGGTTTCGATTGGCTCATGCTCACTACTTGACGGCGCGGGCCTTGACGCTGTTCACGTAGTCGTTGATGGCCCCTTCCACCTCGATAGGCGCCAGCGGCCGGTCGTGGGTTTCGCTTTCGTCGACGAGGTACTGATCGCGGTCTTTCTCTTGACGCAGGATCACCGTATTCTCCGGCGTGACTTCGACCAGCATGAACCACTCCCGCGTCCCCTGCGTGATGACGACTTCTTTCCCCAGCCCCTTCTTGGTAATTTGGATATGAAGATCATCGGCGGCCAGAACCGGAGGGGGGGCGCCTGCCGTCCACGGAAGTGCGACCAGCATCACGAGGATCGGGAGCCGAATCCAGAGCCGCATGAGCGGATTATAGCCCTCCCACCGGGCCCAGTAAACCGGCGCCGGTTCGAGGCCCCGTCGCTTGAGCGCCCCTAGGGTGCGTGTTAGGATGCCCGCCCCATGGACTGGCTGCTGTCGACGGTTCAACAGTATGTGTCCACCGAGACCCTCGTCGCGTTGACCGTCCTTTCCTTGGTGTTTTTCGTCGGGACACTTGTCGCCATCCCGTTCATTTTGGTCCGGTTGCCTGCCGACTACTTCGACGTCCGGGTTCCGCGTCCCTGGATGGAAAACCACCATCCGATGCTGCGGCTTTTCGGCCACCTCGCGAAGAACGCGGTGGGGGCGATCTTTCTTTTCGCCGGTTTCTTGATGCTCTTTCTGCCGGGTCAGGGGATCTTGACGATGCTGATCGGGATCTCGATGCTCGATTTTCCCGGCAAGCGCAAAGTCGAAGCAAGGCTGATCGGCCAACCGACCGTGTTGAACGCAATCAATGCGATGCGCCAAAAATTCGACAAACCGCCGCTGATTCTCGCGCCGGACCCGTAATCGGGCTCGTGGCATCGGGCAAGAGGCGAGGGAGCGAAATCAAGGCTGCCATGCCGACTTTCTATCTGATCGACGGGAGCGCCTACATTTATCGAGCCTTCTTTGCGCTGCCGGCCCTCAATAACTCCAAAGGCCTCCAGACCAACGCGGTCTACGGCTTTACGACCACCCTGCTCAAGATTCTGCGCGAACGCCGGCCGGACGGCATCGTCGTCGCGTTCGACGAAAAGGGCCCGACGCTGCGGCATCAGGAGTTCAAAGAGTACAAGGCTCAGCGGCCGCCGATGCCGGAGGGCATGAGCGCGCAGATTCCCTACATCCATCGCGTCGTCGAGGCGTTGAATATTCCTGCCGTAAGGCAGGCCGGCTATGAAGCGGACGATCTGATCGGCACGCTGGCGCATAAAGCGGAACGAGCCGGCTATGACGTCGTCATCGTCACCGGCGACAAAGACATGCTGCAGCTCGTCACGCCGCACGTGCGTATCTACGATCCGGTGAAGGACAAGTGGTCCGGCGAAGCCGAATGTGTGGCGAAGTTCGGGGTGGAACCGGCGCGCGTCATCGAGATCATGGGGTTGATGGGCGACAGCACCGACAACATTCCCGGCGTGAAGGGGATCGGCGAGAAAACGGCCATGAAGCTCATCGGGCAGTTCGGGACGATCGAAAATCTTTTGGCGCGCGTCGAAGAAGTCACGCCTGATCGAATCAAGACGCTCCTCATCGAGCAGGCGGACAATGCGCGGCTCAGTCGCAAGCTGGCCACCATCGACGTCGAGAGCCCGATTGAGTTCAATGCCGAGGCCTTTCATGTGAAGCCGCCGCATCAGGACCAGCTCATTGATCTTTTGCGCGAGCTGGAATTCACCACGTTGCTGAAGACGTTTCAGGCCTCATCCAAACCGGCGGAGACCGAAGCGGTTGAGGCGGACAGCATTCAAGATGAACGCTCTGCCCGGCGATTCGTGGATGAATTGCCGAAAGGTAGCCCCCTCGCCGTGTGCTGCCAGCTGTCCGGCGGACCCAGTCTGCAGGCGGAGGTCAAAGGTATCGCCCTTTCGTCCGGAGGAAAAACAGCTTTCATTCCGCTCGACGTGCGGACCTTCATGCGGCCGATCACGAATCTGCTGCACGATTCGGCCAGGACCAAAGTCGTGCATGACCTCAAGGCCACGCTGCTGGCGTTCCATCGCATCGGGGTGCACCTCGCAGGGCCCTACTTCGACACGATGATTGCGGACTATCTACTCAATCCCAATCGTCGCGATCACGGACTCGATACTATCGCGATGGAAGTGCTGGGCGAGCGTTTGGGCGGGGCGCACAAAGAATCGGCTCAGCCGCAATCCCTCTTTGAGGAAGACACAGGCTCGAGGGAAGAAGCGACGGAACAAGCGGTGGCCTTGGCGAAGCTGGCTCCGGCCATGAGCGAGCGGCTGACCGCCCAGGGCAGCCTCAAGTTGTTTCAGGATGTGGAAATGCCGCTCGTGCCGGTGCTAGCGGAAATCGAACGCAACGGGTTCTTACTCGACGTGAAGGGATTGCAGGCCCTGAGCAAAGAACTGGAACGAGAACTCGAGAAGATGATGGAGACGATCGCGGGGCTGGCCGGCGGCGAGTTCAACATCAATTCGCCCAAGCAGTTGGCGACGGTCCTGTTCGAGAAGCTCGGCCTCAAGCCGGGCAGGAAAACGAAGACCGGCTACTCGACCGATGAAGACACGCTCACGCAGTTGGCTAAGCAGCACGACTTGCCCGCGCAGATTCTGAATTATCGCAGTCTGAGCAAACTGAAATCGACCTATGTGGACGCGCTACCGGAACTCGTGAATCCTGAGACCAAGCGGTTGCACACGTCGTTGAATCAAACGGTCGCCGCCACCGGCCGCCTATCCTCGACGGAGCCGAATCTGCAAAACATTCCGGTGAAAGGAGACTATGGGCTGCGGATTCGCGAAGCCTTCATCGCGCCGAAAGGCCATGCGTTGCTCTGCGCCGACTACAGCCAGATCGAACCGCGCATTCTCGCGCATCTGTCGCAAGATCCACGGCTGCTCAAAGTGTTCGAGAAGGGCGAAGACATCCACATGGCGACGGCGATGGAGATCTTCAATTTGCCCTCAAGCCAAATCACGCGCGACATGCGCCGAGTGGCCAAGACGGTGGTATTCGGCATCGTCTACGGCATTAGTCCGTTCGGCCTGTCTCAGAATATCGGCGTGCCCCAAGCAGAAGCCAAGAAATACATCGATACGTTCTTCGAGAAGTTCGCGGCGGTCCGGGCCCTGATGGATCGAAACATCGAAGAAGGAAGAACCAAAGGCTACACGACGACGATTTTGGGCCGCCGCCGGCCGATTCCGGAGTTGCAAAGCGGCGATCCGGCGCAACGGGGATTCGGCGAGCGCATGGCGGTAAACAGTCCGATTCAAGGCTCGGCCGCGGATTTGATCAAGGTGGCGATGATCAATGTCAGCCGGATGCTCCATCACGAGATGCCGCACACGAAAATGATTCTTCAGGTCCACGACGAGTTGATCTTCGAGGTGCCGGAGAAGGAGTTGGAGGAGGCGAAGAAGTTGGTGAAGGGAGAGATGGAAGGGGTGGGGAAGCAGCTCGGCCTGTCCGTGCCTCTCAAAGTCGATATGGGTGTGGGCAAGAATTGGCGGGTAGCGCATCCGTAATGTCTGACTATGGCCGGCCGGATCTACCATGCTTCGCGCCTTGGTTCGACCACACTAAGGCTCCCCGCTGCTCGACGCCGAAACTCGTTCCGTCCCAAGCTTCGCTCGAACGGAACCTCGAACATCGTCGTCGCCGGCCCTTGGCTGGTCGCTGCTGTTCGCCAAGTGTGATTTCCAGTCCTAGACGCCGTTCAAACCTGTCATTTCCGTGGGTCCATCCCTTCAGATAAGCCTTAACCAGAGCCGGTTTGCAAGGAGTTAGGGGTGGCATTCCTCTTGCGGTCATCCCCTTAGTTTCCGGCCGAATCGAGTCCGGAACAAACTGGAAAGGGGGCATGCGCCATGGTCCACGCCATCGAGCTCGATAATCACACAGCGTCGTTCGTGCGGCAGTTGGAAGATCAGCGCAAGCTGGAGAAGAATCTGCTCATCGAACGCATTCGCGGCACCAAGGAAGGGCTCGAATCCGTATTCAGTGAAATCCGCAACCGCATTGCCGTGCTGGAGAAGCTGAACGGCTCGGCGAGCGCCAGCTGCATCGCGCCGATCGGCTGGAGCAAGCTGATCTTTACGGGAGCGGACAGCGTATCGGCGCCCAACACAATCGGGTTCGGGGACCGGGATGAGACGCTCTGCAAGCTCGATCAGATCCGGTATCTGGAAGACACGAACTACGCACGGCTTGCCGACAATCCGCATTGTCTTGAACACGTCCTGCCGAACAAGTCCGCGCAGGCCCGGGTCGGCGCGAATCCTTCCATGTGGGATACGCTGGGGTATTGCCACGTCGGCTACGTGACGCTGTTGACGCTGCCGGCGTCGCTGGAGCCGACGACGGTGTCGATCATGTCGCGGGTCAACACGCTGTTCAACTGGGTAGAGGCCAACGCCGTAGGGGACGAATGGCATGCCTATGTGTCGGCCACGGCCCGCTTGTGGGTGACCTATGACGGGGAATTCCGGCAGGCCCCTCCGGCCCAGTTCATCAACTTACTCGCCGCGCCCAAGCAGTTGCGGACTCACCAGGATATCAAGTCGCCGGCTCCTAGCGCCGCGCTCACCATGCAGATCGACGTCTCGGCCGGCAGCGGTGCGACCATCAGTATGTACGAGACGATCGAGCTGGTGGCGACGACGCCGAACGGCCATGCCTATCTCGACGGCGTCTTTTCGTGGGAACCGCTGGCGGTTCAGTTGCGGGAGGGGTGAGAGGAAGGGAAATGCGGCCCTCTCCCGGAACGGAAGGGCCGCGAAGGGGCGTCTATTTGAGCCGCCGCATGACTTGCCGGCCGGAAGCGAACGTCGAGGTAGCCATCTCAACTCCATTCAGAGAGACGTCAATATCGATCGCGATGTCACCGTTCGCATTCGACAGCCCCGTATTGATTCGCCACAGAAAATCCGTTTCTTGGGTGTTGTCGTACCGTCCCCAGGCCTCATGATCGATCTCCATGGTCAACAGGCTCTCGTTTAAGACATCCGCCTCCGGGGCCGTTAGTACAAGCGGACGATCTGTTCGAGGTTGAAGAGTTGTGCCTGGCGCCGGGTGTACACCGCGTGACCGTAGTAGTGGTCGCGCGGGTTCGTGGAACCGGTCGAATCCTTATAGTCCGCCAGCAGACAGCGCCCTTCACAGGGGAACCGCACTGCGCGTCTCGCGCATTCCAGCCATCGCTCGAAGCCGTCGAACGGCTCGAGCATCTCCCACAAGGCTTTGTTCGCGGACTTCGCGGGTTCGGTAGTCGGCAAGGCATCGCTGCCGGCCACCGCGAGTTCCTGCACATAGTCGCCCCCCCAGGCGATCGGCATCTCCATGGTGATTTGCGGAAGTTCCATCTTGGCGAGCCATGTTTTCCCGTCGGTTCTTAGATTCCGATGGTTGACGATGTGCAGGAGCCTCCCGATGCCCGAGGGGTCCCACCCGTAGCGCACAGGTGTGCCGAACGTAACCAGATCGAGCGTCGCTCCCCGCATCAGGGATCCGGCTACCAGCAACGGCTCGATCCGTCGGATGGCTACAGCGAGGTCCGGATAGTCAAATTGTTGTGCATAAGCGCTTAGCAGCCCGAGGAGTTTCGGCCGGCCTGTGATCGCGCTCGGGCAAAGCAGATTCGAGACCAGCGCCAAGACCAGCCCGGCTTGGCCATGCGCCTGCACCAGCAGGCGGTGGCCCGGCCCGAAACGGTGTTGTTCGCAAAAGTCGCGCAACTTGTCGAGCAGACGGACGGCCGCACAGGCGCGGCCTAGATGATGATGTTCGGAACTCCACAGCAATCGCAGGCAGGCGATCGGCTCCGCGAGATTCTTGTTGATCGCTTTATGGAAGAGGTCGACGTACGTCTCAGTGAAATTGCCGGCCTCGCCGATTTGCTGGTCGAGCAGGGCTTTCGTGGCGTCGTCATCGGTGAGCGGCGGTTTGAGCCCGCCCGGCAATAGCGGAATTCCGTTGCTCTCTTGGCGCATGGCGGCCAACAGCGCATCAAGCCCGGACACGCCCCGGGAGTAGCCGCGCTTGAGGCCTCCGGCATCGTCAAGCCGTTGCATGCCGAAAACGTCCGCGCCGTGGATCGCGCCGTGGAGGAAGACAACCGCGCGCACGCCCGCCTTCGAGAGACTCTGGCCCTGCGCCGCCATAGCCTCGACCCAGGGGAGGGACCCCGGCTCGTGGCCGGACGCCAACTCGGCCGTCGTAAGCCGGTCGCCGGGATTTTTTCGCGACAGTTCGTCGTGCTGGAAGTTATTCTCGATCGGCACGGGAGAGGATTCTTACCCGAAAGAAAGCGCGAAGTGCAACCGGCTTAGCCCGCCTTATTCATGAGCACTTCCGTTGCAATCGCGGATTCGCCGCTATGGCAAGCCGGGATGCGCGTAGTCGAAGACACGGCACCTCTCCGACGCGAGTTGATCGAACGCGGCGGTACGAGCCCGCTTGGATTAGCGGGCCCGCCGCTCGGTCGGTCAACATACCGTTTCAAGTAGGCCTTTCTCCCTTGCGTCTCCGTGCGCCTGCCTCGCTTGGCGACTTCGTGATTTCAAGACGAAGCCGCTTGAAGAAGGCGGACTAGCGGGTGATGGAAACCGCCGGCTCCGGATGGTCTGGGGCCGGCTTGGGCTGAACCTGACTTTTCGGCATGACGGCGGTGGCGGTGCAAAGTTTCTTCTCCTCGTCGACCCGGCGGTCGACGATCGCGACCCCCTGCAGATATTCTTGAACGATTTCCTCTCTCGTGACTTCGATATCTTGTTCCGTCTCTTTGCCGCCCCGTTCTCTCACGCGGTCCACCATGTGCTCCTTCACCAGAATCCTGATCTGTTTGGCCAGGTCGGTGCGGGCAGAGAGTTCGGACACGCGTTGGCAAACGATGACCCCCTTGGCCAGGTCGCCCTGGCCCCTGCCGATCAGGTACTGCTCCGTGGGATAGCCGCCGTGGTTGTCGAATTGATGAGCCTGCGTTCCAACAGCACCGGATGCTTTGGGCCTATCGGCCTGTGCGAGTCGATCGAAGGATTCTTCGGCGTGCTGTCGAACCTCGTTTGGTTCCGCCGCCTGAAGGGACAGGGGCAATAGGCCTATCCCGCAGAAGACGAACATCGTGCCGGTCCACCAGTGCAACGGTCCGCTCATCGCTTATTTTCCTCGGCCAGCGCCTCGTCCGCCTCCCCCTCCACCGCCTCCCCGCATGCCGCCGCCCTGTCCCTTGCCTCCGAGACCGCGAGGCGCAATGTGGTACGGCACACGCGGGACCTGGTGGGGGACCGGCGGGTGAATCTGGTTGACCGTTGGGGGGAGCCGTCGAGCAACGGGAGGCTGTCCGCCTGGAGCAACGGCGGCGGGGGGTTCAAGAAACCGTTGCAGCGCTCGAGCTGACCGCGACCCCGAGACCGAATTCTGGTTCGTGGCCGGAGGTGCGACGGTCGCGGGCGGTAGCAGCGGATTCAACTGGCGCACGTCCGTGAGCCCCCTTGGTCCGGTCGGAGCAGACTGAGTAATGACTCCCGGTTGGCTTGTAATCTGGGTCGGGGCGGTCGTGTGATGGGAAAGCTCATTCAAGGTTCGAGAAATCGGCTCTGATCCGGGGCCGGGAACGACTTGATGAGTCGGCATCGTTCCCCGCATCATTCCCGGTGCCGGCGGCGACGGGGCGTGAGGAGGACTAGGCGGCTGCTTCGTGGTGATCACCTGTTGCGCTGTTTGCACGTGGGGGCTCGACGGATAGAGGTTCCGCGCGACGTTCAGCAAGGCCTGGGTCTGCGCCACCCCGACCCATGGATACGGATACACCACCGGGGATACGAGCACCCAATCCGTCCATGCCTGGGCCACCATGGCGTTGGACTGCACGCGATTTAAGATATCCTGCCGTTGCTGCGACGCCTGTTGCGCTTGGTCGAAGGTGGTCGCCTGGGCCAGAGCCTGGTTGGCCGACTCCAATTCCTTTTGGAGGTCGTCGATTTCTTGCTGCAAGGCCACGAGCTGATGCCGCGCGTCTTCGTTGTCGCGGAGTGCCGCAATCGCCTGAGCGACTTGGTCTGTATCGATCTGCGACGTCAGTTCGACCTTCACAACAACGGTATCTCCCTCCAGGACCAGATTCGTCTGCTGGTCGAGCACTAGAACGAGACCAGCCGTGTAAGTTCGAATTTCGTCCTTCGTGACGTCCGAGCCGTCCACAACGGTGACGCTCTCCAAGTAGGTGGCGACCTGTTCCAATGCGTCTCGTTTGGCCGCCTCGGTCGCGATTCTCACGGCGTCCTCTCTGGTGTCTCGATCACCCATGCGATGCTCCCCTTGTGAGGTGACGACGCGGACTTCCGCAAGGGCCGGAGACAACGCCACAAGACCCGAGGCGGCGAGGGCGATCAGACCGAGGGAAAATGGAAGCTTCGGGAAGGTTTGAGGAGCAGCCGGCGGAGAGTAATCTTTGGAGCAAGCGGCCATGAGTCCTACCTTACCGTATAGGGACTGACGCATCAGCCACCTGTTGGTTGACCGCCGCTTCGACCGGTCCGGTTGATTGAGCATAACACCAGAGAACCCGTTGCGCCAGGCGGGCTCGCGCCGGCTCCGGTCTGCTTGCCTTCCAGAAAATTCGCATGCTAAGGTAGATGATTCCTTACTATCTTCACGCAATTGAGGACCAATGATGGCAAGCTTTTTGAGGCAAATTCGCCACACAGGCTTTCTCGGTGTGATTCTCCTTTTGCTTGAAGGTTTCTTCGGTTCCGAAGGTTCGCCAAGCGCGGCTCCGACCGTTGGTCCGACTCCGGCGACTCCGCCGACCGAGCATGTAATACTGTTTGTGCTGGAAGGGTTCAGCCGGGATTCGTTGAAAGGCGGTACCATGCCGACCCTCAGTCGGCTGGTGAACGAGGGGGCCGCAACCTGGTCGGCGACCGGCGTAAAACCGGCCCTTCGACTCCCGACGATGGCATCGATCTTCACGGGGGTTCCGGTGGAGAGGCACGGCGTCGACTGGAATACCTTTGAATTCAGCCGCGGATATCCCAGAGCCCCCAGTATGTTCGACTACATGGACTTGAGCGGAGGGCGCGATAGCGCCATCTTCTTCATGGACGAATCCCTTTATCAATTGGCCAGACCTGAGCCGTACACCGACTATCAGATGTGCGGGCCGCTGAAACCGGAATGCAGCCCTGATCGCATCGCCTCTTATATCCGGCAATACTTCAAGAAAGCGACCAGCGGCCATGGATATGGACACGCCATTCTCGCTCTTCCCCATCTTCTAGTCGTACACTTGCCGGAAGCCGGCCGGGTAGGCGCCGCACGAGGATGGAATTCGAAGGACTACCGCGATGCATTGCACGCCGTGGACAAGGCGATGGCGGCGGTTCTCGACATTTACAAAGAATTGGATCTTACGAAGCGGACGACCGTGTTTGTCACTTCTCTCAGCCCAGAAGGCCGGGACCCCGGGAAGGAGCAATCCGACGGAACGCCGCCGTCCTTGCCCTGGATCGCCTCGGGGGTTGGCATTAAGCGCGGGATCGCCATTCACCAGCCGGTGTCGATCATCGATACCGGCGCGACGGTGATGCGGACGCTCGGTCTCCAGACCCATACGGAATGGGAGAGCAAGTCGGTCGAGGAGATTTTTCAGTATGCCTTCATCGCCGCCGCTCCTAATTCGAGTTTGCCGCAGTAGTTGCCATGGATGTTCGAATGATTCTTGCCCAGAGATCTGCGGGGAAGGCGCTTCTTATCGCGATCGGTTTTGCGGGGCTTCTGGCGACAACTGTGTCCGCCGGGCCGCCCGCAGCCTACACCACGGAGCATCCTATCACTATCGATTCAACCGTAATTGAGCCCCCATCCTGGTGGTATGTGCCGGGGGTGACGCCCTCGATCTACAATTCCGATCCCGAGTCGATGGACGCCTACAAGACGACGGACAAGCGAACCCTTGCGTTGAAGCCCGGCAAATACAAGTTCATCAGCTTTACGTTCGATTTTCCCTTCGTGGTGACGCTGGAGGGGCGACTTGAGTTTTCAACCTCGCTCGATCAATGTGTCGAGGGACGCGGCACGCAGACACTGGTCGTCCGTTGCAAGCGGACTTATCCTCACGGCGGCCAGCGCGACTACCAGTACCAGTAGGGGATCACCTATGGCACAGGCATTGGACGATCTATTGGAAGCTTTGGAAGACGTCGACGATGCAACGCGCGAGGAGGCAGCCAAGGCGCTTGCGGAACTCGGCGATCCCAAGACGCTTGAGCCGCTCATCGGCGCCTGCGGGGACGAGTTCTGGGCCGTGCGGGCCCATGCCGCTTCCGCGGTGGCGAAGATCGGCGGGCCGAAGGCGATCGAAGCGCTGGTCGGCCTGTTCAACGACCCTATCATGGAAGTGCGTAACCAGGCCGTCGAATCGGCCGCCAAGATGGGGATCGTAGTGCTCGATAGAATGCTGAATTCCCTCAAAGACGAACGGTGGCGCGTGCGGGAACATGCCGCAAAGACCTGCGGCGAGCTTCGGGACAGGAAATCGGTCGAGGCGCTGATCGTGGCCTGTCGCGACCGCGACGGAGCCGTAAAGAGCGCGGCGGCTGAGGCGCTCGGAAAGATCGGCGACCCCAAGGCCGTACCCGCGCTCATCAAATTGTTTAGAGACACTTCCAAGATTGTTCGAGAAACCGCTGGAACCGCGCTTGTCTACATCGGACAGCCCTCGGTCGACCAGCTGATCGACTGTCTTCAGGACAAGGACTTCGTCGTGCGTTGTCATGCGGCGCGCGCTCTAGGCGGCATGACGACCGACTACCAGATCGGGCGGACCTGGGTACGGGAGCCCAAAGTCGTCGACGCCTTGATTGCCGCGCTGAAGGATCCCGACCGGGCCGTCCGCGAAGATGCGACGATCGCCTTAGGCATGATCGGCGATCCGCGCGCAATCGGTGCTTTAATCGACGCCATGAAGGACGGGGCGGTCAAGCGGCATGCCATCGCCTCGCTCGGCATGATCGGTGATCCGAAGGCGCTCCAACCGGTGCTCGATGCGTTGAAGGGCAAGGGGATTCGGCAGGACGGCACGCCGACGCCGGGCTGCATCGTCAGCGAAGACGCGTTTATCAAAGAAGCGGCGGCGACGGCTCTCGGCCAGTTTCGCGATCCTCGGGTAATTCCCGATTTGATCATGTTGCTGAAAGACGGCGTATTGCGCGAAAAAGCCAGTGCCGCACTGGTCACGATCGGCGACACAGCGATCGAACCGCTGATCGCCTTTCTCTACGATCCCAAAGCATCGGAAGTGGCCTCGGAGGGAGAACGGGTTCTTTCCTATGCCTCGGTCCGGCTCAGCGCCAAAGATGCCTTGAGGCAGCTCGTATTGGACACGCTGGAGAAACTGGGGTGGAGCCTGCCGCAGGAAGACCTGTCTGTGGACTCCAGTTCGGCCGACAACGCCAGAGTCGATAGGCCGCTCGGTGAAACCGGTCGTTTCGGACCGTCGGGCGACTACGCCAAAGGACCGGGATGACCCGTCTTGCCGGATGATGCGTACCGACTCCTTGGAGTCTTACCGCCGCACCGCTATTCCGTGAGTATCCGCCGTTTCCTTTCCCTCCTTCATATTTGAGATTGCGGCTTGACCCTTGTAGTGGCCGATCTTCCCTCCCGCATCGACGTGGATAACGCCGACGCCGGGGATCGTACCCTTCGCATTGTTGACGGATTTGTCGTTGCCGGTTAACGGGGCGGGGCCGCGCAGTCCGACGAACACGTACTGTCCGTCGGGTGCGACGTCCATAAGGTCCGGCGCGGGGTCGCCGTTCACACTGGTGACCAGATCGACGGACCCCACGCTCAAGTTGCTGAGCGTGTCGATGATCTCGATGTTGTTGCCGGCCCGATCCGCGCTCCACAGGTAGCGGCCGACGGCGGCCATGCCGTGCGAGTCGGCAAATTGATTGTCGCGTTGCGAAAGGAGCTTGGCGGAAACGGCACCTGGTAGTTTCGTCAAGTCGAGCGCATAGATGTCATAGGAGAGGGGGGCCACCGGCCAGCCGCCGCCGGAGTTGATGAACAACGTCCCGCCGGACTCGATCCCGCCGCAGCCCGCCGGGTGGACCTGGTTGTTATCGAGCGTCGCCACGACTTTCATCGGGGTGACGGTCACGTCGACGACCAAGAGTCCCCCACCGCGCAGAGTCACAAAAGCATACTTGCTGGTGGATTCGGTGATTGGGCAGATCGGAGCCGTATCCGGCCGTTCCCCGCCCTCCATGGAGGCGAGATTCATCACGTCTTTTTCGGCGTCGAAGCCGAACTTATGGGCTGCGTAGTCGGTCCAGATGCGGATGAACTTCTTCTCGGCAATGTTGGCGGCGATCGCCATTTTCTCGTTCGGCGTCGGCCAGGCCGCATGCACGTTCTTGCCCATCGACAGGCAGGCGTCCGGTTTCTTCGTGGCCGCATCCATGAAAAGAACCTGCCCGCTCAAGAAGGAAATGATCGCGTGGTCCTGTTTGGCGTTAAAAAACAACATGTGCGGGCGGCGGACCGGCTTTCTTGTCGCTTCTTCGCAGAACTTCCCGACCTCGCCGGAAAAGTCGATCGTCAACGCCGGTTTGGCCGCCGAAGGATTGGCCGCCAGCTGCGCTCCGTCGTACACATGCAGAAACCCGCCGCTTTCCTTCCCCGTATCCGATTGATCGGTCAGCCAAACCTCGTAGGCTGTGGCCGGGCAATACCCGCCGATCAGCATTCCGGTCAAAATGAATCCCGTCGCAACGATGGTTCGGTTCCTCCGCGCAGATGTGATCATGACCGCCTCCATTTCCGAATCAGACGAAGGGCCAAGCAAGGAGCAGGAGAATACGAATCATGGTACGGCTCGCCGCAAAGCAGAGTCAATGCGAGGGAAAGCGGCGCCCCGCTTTGAAAATCGCTCGTGTGAGATCCATCCGGAGGAGCGGCCGCTGCGTTGACCCTGCGAAAATGCCTGTGTTACGCTGCTCAATTCCAACGCGAGGGTCGAGTCATGGCCGATACGGTGGCGGAGCAGATCGCCGCCTTAAAGGATGAGGATTGGGCCATTCGGGAGGAGGCGGCAGTTGCGCTCGGCACACTGCGGGATCCCCGGGCGGTCCCGCCGCTTGTCTCACTGCTGCGAGATACCGATCGGGCGGTGCGGGAAGCGGCGATCGGCGCCCTGAGAGCCATCGGAAAACCCTCCGTGCCGGTGCTTGGGATCTGTCTTTCCGATCCTCACGCGCTCGTGCAGGAGGCCGCTTCGACCGTGCTGGCGACGATTGCGGATGAGCGGGTGCTGGCCCCTTTGATCGACGCGCTTCGGAACCGCGATTGGATTGTCCGGATGCATGCCGCGAAGGCGCTGGGACGGATCGGGCAGGCGGCGGCCATTGTGCCGCTGGTTCCCCTGCTGCAGGATCCGGTCAAGGCCGTTCGCGAAGAAGCGGTTGCGGCGCTGGCGGCGATCGGAGAGCCGGCGATTCCGTCTCTGCTTTCGGCGCTGAAGTCCCCGGAATGGTTGGTGCGTCTCCATGCAGTAGAGGCTTTGGGAAAGACGAAATCTCCGGCCGCCGTCGAACCGTTGCTCACGGCATTGTTCAATGATCAAGACTCGGCGATCAAGGAGGATGCGGTTCGCGCGCTCGGGCAGATCGGGGACGGTCGCGCCTTTGAATTTCTCGTACAAGTCATGAGGGAGCCCGGCCTGCGCCCCCTGGCCGTCGAGGCGCTGGGACGGCTCCGCGATGGCCGGGCGGTGCCCGTGCTGATCAAGGTCCTTCGGAGAGAAGATCAGCCCGCGCAATCGCGGGTCGTGGCCGGCTGCGGCGACAAGTGGGATGAGGAAATGGGTACGAGGGTGGCGGCGGTGCGGGCCCTGGGCCAGCTCGGGGATGACCAGGCGATACCGATCTTGGTGGAGGCGCTCCGAGAGACGATCACCCGTTCCGATGCGGCAGCGGCGCTTGCTCTGTTCGGGACAAAAGTCGTGGGGCCGTTATTGGTCGTAATGAGCCAGGAATCCGATGAGAATGTGCGATTCTATGTGAAAGATACGCTGACGAAGGTCGGTTGGCGTCCTGGGCGTATCTAACGGGCCAATGCTCAATGTTGAATGTTAGATTTAAATTTATCGCCCAGGACACAGAACTCAGGACTCAGCACTCTTGGTTTTTGAGCTTGTAGTGCCATGTCGAAAGAATCGATCGAGACACTGGTTACGGAGCTGGTCCACGAAGAAGACTGGCGTCGGATGAGGGCGACGGCGGCCTGTTTGGCCGGAGGCCCCAGGGCTGTACAGGCCTTGGTCGGGGTCCTCAGCTCCGGTACGGGGGAGTTGAAACGCGAAGCGGCGGCAATGTTGGCCCGCATCAAAGATCCTCAGGCCGGGGTGGCGCTAGTGGGGTTGCTGGAAAACGACGACGAGGCGGTAAGGAAATCCGCCGCTGTTGCGTTAGAGCAAATGGCCGGGGTATTGGATATGGAGACGGCTTCGGCGCTGGTGGCATTGCTAACGCAGGCGGACATGGGCGGGCGGAAGGAGTTGGTGACCCATCTGATCGGGGCGGTTCCAAACGCGGTCGGGCCGTTGTGCGCCATGATGAAACATCCGGACCCGGCCGTTCAAGTCACGGCGGCCACCATGCTCGATCATTTGCTCGATCCGCGCTCGGTCGATGCTTTTATTGATGCGATGGGGCAGCCGGCCGTCAGGGACATCGCGGTGGTGACCCTGAAAAAACTGGGGGCGATTCGCGAGCGAATCGATAAGGCTTTCGATCGGTTGCGCGAGGTGGAAGGCGCCAGCGAACGGGAAGAAGCGCGCATGGCGACGGTGATCGATCTGCTCGGTATCGGCCGACCGAGCGTGGAAATTCTCATCGAGTATCTGGATGACGACGATTGGTTGGTGCGGGAAGCGGCGGCGGATCTCTTAGGGAAGATCGGCGATGTGCGGGCGGTAGAGCCATTGATGGAGCGTCTGGAGAAAGACAAAGACACTGGCGTTAAAGAGCTGGCGATCAAGTCGCTGGGGCTGATCGGGGATGCCAGGCCGACGCAGCTGTACCTGGAGTCCATTCCGATCAGGCCGCTGCGGGTTTATGCGATGGAGGCCTTGGCCAAGATCAAGGACGTGGAGGTGCTCCGTCCGCACAAGGAGCTGTTCGACCGGCTTAGAACGGACCGGGACGGGCTTGTCGCCTACAATGCCGGATTGATCGCCGATAAGCTGGACGCGCTTGCGGGTGCGCATGCCGAAGGGGGAGAAGGACAGAACCATGAGTGACGACGCGCAGTCGGACCGCATCGAGCAATTGATCAACGCGCTACGGGACGAGAACGAGGCGTTGCGCGACCATGCGATCGCCAGCTTGAGCCAGATGGGAGATCAGGCGATCGAACCTTTGATCGGGTTGATGGCGGACGAGGACGTGCTGATCCGCGAGGCTGCGACGGTGGCGGTGGTGCGCATGGGGCCCGCAGTAGTCGACCGGCTGATTGAGGCGATCACGGATGATGAATGGGCCGTTCGAGAACAGGCGGCGTCAGGATTGGGTAAGCTCAGGGATGCGCGCGGGGTCGCCCCGCTCGTGAAGGCCTTGAAGGATAAGGATGGGGCGGTAAGAACCGCGGCGGTTTGGGCGCTCGAGCGCATCGGAGATGCCCGCGCCGTGCCGGGATTGGTCGAGGCGCTGACCGACAGCACCGTGCGCGAAGACGCGGCGCGCGTGCTCAAGAAGATCGGCGACGCGCGGGCTGTGGACGCGCTGATCGACGGATTGCTGGGCAACAATTGGATGGTGCGGCGTCATGCCGCGGAGGCGCTGGGGAAGATCGGTGATCCGCGCGGAGTCGATCCGCTCATCGAATCGTTGAAGGATGAAGACTGGTTGGTGCGACGCAATGCGGCGGAATCGCTGGCGCGGCTCGGCGCCACCCAGGCCATCGAGCCGTTGCTCCCGCTGCTCGAAGATGAGAACACGATGGTGCAAGAAACCGTCGAAGGCGTATTGGCGAGTTTAGGGTGGAAATCGGGACAATAGACTCTCACCGTATGTAAAGGACACACACCATGGCAGATGAAGCTCCGCTGAAATTGATTCAGATCGGTCCGAAGGGCGGCGTCAAGAAAGACGGCTTTAACCTCGTGACGGAACGGATTGTTGCCGTCAACCCGGAGGCTAAGCAGGTCGAAGTCGAATTGTTGGCCTACGACGGCAAGACCGTCGTGCTGGATGTGGACGATGAAGCGATCGAAGATTTGAAACGTCTCAAGGTTGGAGACGGTGCGACGGTTCGTGTGGTCGAAGAAGGCGGGAAGCGGATCGCCAAGAGTTTCCGCATCCGCGCGAAAGATCCCAACGCGGCCCGGGCCGACGCCATGCTCCTGGATCTCAAGGATTCGCATTGGCTCAACCGGAAGTATGCCGCGGAGGTGCTGGGGGAGCTCAAAGATGCGCGCGCGGTGCAGCCGTTGGTGGCGGCTTTGACGGACGACGTCGGCGACGTAAGACAGCGGGCCTACGATTCCTTGATCAAGATCGGGGGCGCGGCGGTGCCGTCGTTGGTTCCCCTGTTGGTGTCCGAGGAGGACGAACTGCGCCAGTCGGTCACGGAAATCATCAGAAAAATCGGCAAGCCCGCAGTGGAACCGTTGGCCACGGCTCTGGCCGAGGCGGACGACCGGCTGAAAACGAGGGTGCTGAAAGTCCTGGACCGGATGGGCTACAAGCCGAAGGCGAAGGAGCCGGCCAAGGCGGAGGCGCCTCGGCTGACCTGAGCGCTCTAGACCCCGGTGGATTCCGGTGCTCGGTCGGGGCGTCCGACCGAAATGTGCCGGAACCCAAAGGGAGTCACTCGGGCTGATTCATACACGTTACGCAGGTCGATAAGAATCGGCTTCCGCATAAGGGTCCTGAGTTTCGCGAAATCGAGATTCCTGAATTCATTCCATTCCGTCATCAGAATCAACGCGTCGGCTCCCGTCGCGACTTCGCTTACGTCGCGACAGGGGATCATGCCGGACAGGATCTGCGAGGCCTCTTCCATGGCGGCGGGATCATAAGCCCGAAGCGTGGCTCCCTCGTTCGCCAATTCCTGGCCGATCGCCAGGGCCGGCGCTTCACGAAGGTCGTTCGTATTCGGCTTGAACGACAGCCCAAGCATCCCGATCGTGGCTCCCTTCAGTGAGCCGACCGCCGCCTTGATCTTCTCGATCATCCGCTCGCGCTGCTGTTGATTGACGGTCGCGGCGGCTCCGGCGATCTGCATGGGGTACCCGCTGCGCTCCCCCATCTGGACGAGAGCGGCCAGGTCTTTCGGGAAGCAGGACCCTCCAAACCCGGGGCCTGCATGTAGGAACTTCGATCCGATTCGGTGGTCTAACCCCATGCCTTTCGCCACCATTTGGACGTCCGCACCGACCCGTTCGCAAAGCGTCGCAATCTCGTTGATGAAGGAGATCTTGGTGGCCAGAAAGGCATTTGAAGCGTATTTGATCATCTCCGCAGTCGGAACATCGGTGATCACGAACGGAGTTTCGATCAGATAGAGCGGGCGGTAGAGATCCTTCATGACCTGGGCGGCCTGCTCGCTGTCGGCGCCGATGACGACACGGTTGGGCCGCATGAAATCCTCGATCGCGGACCCTTCACGAAGAAACTCGGGATTGGAGGCCACGTCGTAGCGGACCTTTTTCGGCTGATTCGAAGAGATGACTTTTCGGAGCAGCTCTCCGGTACCCACCGGTACGGTCGATTTCGTTACCACGACTTTGTAGGAGGTCATGGTGCGCGCGATACCGCGGCCGACCTCTTCGACGAAGGAAAGGTCGGCGGAACCGTCCTTCTTAGGGGGCGTCCCGACCGCGATGAAGATGACCTGGCCGTGGTCGACGGCCCGCGTCAGATCGGTGGTGAAGCTCAGCCGGCTTTGGTTCAAGCCTTTGGCGACAAGCTCCGTGATGCCCGGCTCGTAAAACGGCACCTCGCCCTTCTCCAGCCTCGCGATACGCTTGGCGTCGGTGTCCATGCAGAGGACGTTGACGCCGAACTCCGCGAAGCACGCTCCGGTCACGAGACCGACATATCCCGTTCCAATCACGCTGATCTGCATGGACCTTCTCCCTGCTTCCTGAATTAAGTAGTAGTCTTGAGATGTACGAAAGTATAGCCTCCGGTTCGGCGTTGGGCAACAATTCAGTCGGATTTCGTCACCGCCTGAGACAACCGGCGATTCGTTGACAGGTCTTCAGCGCACCAGTAGTATGGGCGCCCTCCGTTCGACTCGTCGCCAGGGAAGTTGCGCATGTCGTCCGTGTCATCGGTTATTGCGACCGCATGAGTTCCTCGCAAGCGTCCCATCACGCTCCGCGCTGGTTTCTTCTGCTGACGGCGTTCGTCACCGGCGCAGTGGTGATGGCGCTGGAAATTCTCGGCAGTCGGCTCCTGGCTCCGGTGTTCGGAAACTCGCTCTTTGTGTGGGGCGCGCTGATCGGGGTCATTCTGGCTGCGATGAGCAGCGGGTATGCCTTCGGCGGCTGGATCTCCGACCGCTATTCGGGAGCCAGGGTCCTGGCCGGCCTGCTTCTCTTTTCAGGATGTTGGACGTTTTTGGTCGCTTGGCTCAGCCAACCGGTGCTCTTTCGCGTGTCGGCTCTGATCGAAGATCCTCGATGGGGGCCCTGTCTGGCGGCGGCCCTCTTGCTGGCGCCGCCCGCCTTCGGACTGAGCGGCGTGCTCCCGGCGATGTTGCGGCTGGCGGTCTCAGACCTCGACTACCTCGGGCGGCACACGGGCCGCATGATCGCGCTCTCGACCGTCGGGAGTCTGGCCGGAACCTGGGGGACCGCGTTCTTCTTTCTATCGTGGGTCGGAAGCCAGGCGCTCGTCGGTTGGCTCGGGGTCATTCAGGTAGCCCTCGGTCTCTGGTGGCTTATCCGCGAAGCACAAGCGCGCCTCCTCACCAGCGGCATCGCAGGGCTTGTCGTGATGGGCCTGGGAGCGGGCGCCCTCTTTCCGGTTCAGATGCTGAAGGAGCCGGTTCATCAGGAGGACAGTCCCTATCAGCAAGTCAGAGTTCGCGATGATGATCTGTTCCGCTATCTGGTGTTGGACCGGACGTTCCACGCGGTCATGTGGAAGTCGGAACCAGTGACGCTTTTTCTGCCGTATAGTCAACTGATGGTGGCGTCATTGGCTTGGGTGTCCGAACCGAAACGCGGCCTGATCCTCGGGCACGGCGGTGGTTCCCTCGCCAAGTGGCTCGGGCAACGATGGCCCGCGCTCGAATTGGATGTCGTTGAATTCGACCCGGTCGTGGTCCGGATGGCGGAATCATATTTCGCGTATGCGCCGCCATCCAACCATCATGTGCACGTCAGGGATGCAAGAGTGTTTCTGGCCCGTACGGATCGTCAATACGACCTCATCTGGGTCGACGCCTTCGCCCGGCACATGATTCCGTTCCATCTGACGACGGAAGAGTTCTTCGCGGAACTGCGATCCCATCTGTCGCCTGAAGGGATCCTCGCCGTGAATCTTGCGTCATCGGGACAAGGCGGGGATCTCTTGAGGGCCGATGCGATCGTAGAGACCATGAGGCGGTCGTTTCCCTCGATCGAGTCTTTTGCCGTGAAAGGGCCCTGGCAGACGAGCCCGTCTCGTTCGGCGAATTTGATCTTCTTCGCCGGAGCGCCGATGGATCATGCGACGGAGTCCGAGTTGGTGGCCAGGGTTGGAGCGCTCGTCCAACAACAGCGATTGCCGCCCGAAGCCATCGCGCTGTTAAGCACGAGACGAACCGTCCCCTGGAATCGGGGCGTCGTGTTGCGCGATGACTTTGCACCCTACGATCTCTTAATAGGGTCCGGCCTGCGCGAGGGAGACGCCGATGTTCACTGATTCTCATAACACATTGAAATCCATTGTGAGTTTCTGTTGATTGTTGAGCCGTTTCCCCCTGGCAACTGGTCCATGATCATCCTTGCTTCCGTTTTCCCCGCTGTGTTATAAGTTTGCCTCCCGAAGCCGTGTAGGAGTGTGGAATTGCATAGGCGCATGAAGATGGTTCGCGAATCCGAGCGGTGTCGTAGTCGGAGCGGTCAAGGCTACCCGAACTTCGCGGTAGTTATTTACCAACCTAATCACATCTCTTCTTCTTCTTAAGGAGGTAGGTCATGGGCAAGACGATGATAGGGGTCTTCTTCGGCCTCGTGATGGTGGTGGCCGGAGCGTCTGCAGCGTTTGCGCTTCAGGCGGGTGGAGTCGAAGTCGGTGACTTGGAGACCGGATCGGTGGTTGGTCAGCCGTTTAAGGAACTCGAAGTCGACGCTCAGCTCTTTGCGATCGAGGTCGGCAATATGAAAACCTGGTATCCCCCGGTGACCGTGATCGATTTTAAAGTGCGGCCCGGCCGTCCGGTGGTTCTAAAGGTGACGAACAACTCGACCGCAGACCATGGATTCCAAATGACCGATGCCGTCAACGCCGGTTCCCCGTTTGTTTTGAAAGCCGAAGTGGTATTAAAGCCGGGTGAAACCAAATATATCGGTATCCCGACCAGCGACCTCTTCTACGCCACGCAGGGGAACACGCTGAACTATCGCTGCCATCTCCATGCGGCGCATGTCGGCGGCAAGCTCGTGATGATCAAGTAGTCGTTTTCTCGAACTCGGTAAACGACAACGCCCTCTCCGGTCCCTGACCGGAGAGGGCGTTGAATTTTCCGATAGACAGTAGTCCCGCTATACGTCTTCTTCTGCGCGACAATCCGCACCCGGCTCAAGCGGGATGTTCTGTACTCCCTTCAAGTCTCCCGCGACAATGAGCAAGAGAAATCGGCCGAGGGTCGGGTCCTCTTTGCGTCGTTCTTGCACGATAGTCTGGACGTCCACGATCATCTCGTCTCCGTCCCACTGGGTTTCGTTGATCACCCAATAGTGGCCGATCGAGTCGGGAAATTGGCGGACGACAAACTTTTCGATGATGTTCCCGAGATCGCCCGTGCTGGCCTCTGCGGCTAACGGTAGCCCGAGAAGAGCGACTAACGCGACAACGAGGATGAATGGATGCCCCATGAATCACCTCCATGGGAAAAGCGGGGGAGTTCGTCGTTTCTACCCTTCGTTCATTCTATTACCTGAGAACGAGGAAGTCCACGAGTCGATCGATAGCGTACATGAAAAGAAAAAGGCCTCGGGACTTTTCAGAGTCGCGAGGCCTTTCTCGACGCTGAGAACGAATCGGTCGTCAGTTCCGGACGCCGCTCCACACCTTAGCAGGATCGATCGCCTTATCCGGGTTCAGTTTCTTAGCTTTTTCGAGGAGAACATCGGTCGCTTCAGGATAGGCGGGATCGGAAATACAGCAATTATCGACCGGGCACACTGCCGCGCACTGAGGTTCATCAAAGTGACCGACGCACTCGGTGCACCGATCGTGCGTGATCACGTAAATACTGTCGCCAACTCCCTGGCCATCACCCACATGGTTCCCCTTCGATTCCGCGTCGCTGCGAGTTTCAAAGATCGCCTCGTTCGGACATTCGGGGAGGCAGGCTCCACAAGAGATACATTCATCGGTAATCAACAGCGCCATGACCCTCGCCTCCTTCTCACGCTCACGACAAGTAAGACACGAACCTGGTTGACAACCCCGCAACGCCAAGACATAGTGCGCAGCGAAATGTGGGTCATTCTAGTCCGTCGTTCTTTTCTAAGTCAACAGAACCGGATCGGAACAGAAGGCCTAGTTCCCCTGTTATTATGGGCCTTTGGGCCCAGTTTGCCGCCCCCAGCAATTCAGAGAAACGGGTGATATGTCCATCAGCCGGCCGACTCCTCAAGGCGAGAAAAAAAAGCGCATCGTCACGTTAATCCTGCTCGCGATTCTATTGATGAGCGTCTCGATGTTTCTCACGCAGGGAGACGAATCCAAGAACATCATCGTGACTTTTCCGAACGGCACCGAGATCGAGGTCGAGGTAGCCGATACTCCGGAAAAATTGCTGTTTGGGCTGGCTTTTCAGGAATCCCTGCCTCCGAACGGCGGGATGATCTACATCTTCGAGTCGACCGGAACCCACCAAGTGACGACGAAGGCTTATCGCTTTCCCGTCGACATGATTTGGGTGGATGAGAGCCATCACATCGTTTCCCTCGTGGAGAACGTGGCGCCCTGCCCGCAGGACTCTTGCCCGTGGTATAGTTCGAAACCCGAAGCCGTCCGTTACTTGATTCAAACCGAGGCCGGATTCGTCAAGCGACAAGGGCTGACGGCCGGGGGCGAGTTGAAGTACACGTTACGAATGTAGCGCGGGATTGTCGCCAGCGAGTCAGGAAGTCGAGGAAACCGTCGTGAGTATCGAGGGATTTCAATCCGCCGGCCGGGCCGAAGACGTCCCGGCCGGTCAGTCAAAGGTGGTGACGATCAACAATCGCGCCATTGCCGTTTTCAACGTTCAGGGAAAGTTCTTCGCCGTTCACAATCTTTGTCCTCATGAAGGCGGTCCGTTGAACGAGGGGCGGGTCAAGGGCTTCATCGTGTCCTGTCCGTGGCACGATCTCGCTTTCGACCTTCGGAACGGGCAGGGAACCGACGGCGGAGGCTACTGCGTGGGCAGTTACGAGGTGCGGGTCGAAGGCGGAGAGATCTTAGTCGGCCCTCGACGCAAAGCCTGAGTCCCGGCGGTCCTTTGGGAAGGAAGTTGCTTCAAGAGTCCATCGGCACATGACAGCAAAACCCGACAGCGACGGATCCCGGCAACTCGGGGGGGCAAAGGCGATCGAAACGACGCTCGATCAGTCCGTCCAGATCCATCTGTGGGAGGATCGGACGAGAGGTGAATTGTGGGTTCCCAGCTATGACGCCGCCGAGCTCGCCCTCCTGGCCGACGACTACCTGCGGATCGCCGGCAATAATGCCGTGGATAACGGACGGCGGACGTTTGAATTCAAGCCCATGAAGACCGGCACATTTCGGGTCCTATTTGAAAAGCGTATGGGCTGGAAGTTTACCGCCGAAGACCGCCGATTATTCGAGATCACTGTTACCTCCAGCTCTGAAACTTCCCGGCGGGGCATCTAGCGGTGCCGGAAATCGCTTTCGTCAATGGAAGGTTTCTGCCGTTGGCCGACGCAGTCGTCTCTATCGACGACCGCGGCTTCCAGTTCGGCGACGGCGTCTACGAGGTGATCCGCACCTATCGTGGCCGTCCGTTCGAGCTTCAGGCTCATTTGTCCCGCCTGGACCGCAGCGCCGAGGCCATCGGGCTAGCGCAACCCTATCCCCACACCCGGTGGGCCCAACTGATTCGGGACGGGATCGGTCGCGCCGAGTTTTCGGAGGCGAAGGTGTATCTCCAGATCACAAGAGGTACAGCCCCCCGAGATCATGCCTATTCCGAGGACATGGTGCCGACGACGGTCATGACGATCCGGGAACTTCATCCGTTAAGCCCTTCCATGAAGTCCGCCGGGGTCGCCGCGGTGACAGCGGAAGATCTCAGATGGGGGCGATGCGACATCAAGAGCATCAATCTATTGCCGAACGTATTGGCCCGGCAGCAGGGGAAACGGGCGGGAGTTTTCGAAGTACTGTTGGTACGGGAGGGGCTCGTGACGGAAGGAGCCGTCAGTAATGTCATGCTCGTACGTGATCAGAAAATCGTCACCGCACCAGAAGGCCCCCGAATCCTATCAGGAGTGACGAGAGCAGTCGTTCTCCGGCTCGCTCGCCGGGACGGCCTCGACATTGAAGAGCGGTATCCCACCAAACAGGAACTGCTTGACGCGCAAGAAGTCTTCCTGACCGGCACAACCGTCGAGGTCTTGGGCGTGGTGCGCATCGACGGCCGCCAAGTTGGAAACGGGGAGCCAGGGCCCATGACGAAACGATTGGCTAAAGCCTTTGCGGAGCAAACGGGGTAGCCGGTCCTCTTGCTTTGGCAGGGGTGACATGTTATGGTGCAGCCGCTTAAAGTGGGCTCAGGCCCACTTTTTTGTTTCAACTCGTGAACGGATCAGCCGAAGAGACGGGGCCGGGGGCGTCGGTGAAGGAATCCCGACCGGTCGTCGACCGTATCGGCGAGACCATTGCACCGATCCTCTGGGCCTTGGGGCTGGAACTGGTCGATGTCGTCATAGCCGGACAGGGCTCACGCACGGTGGTGCGAGTCTTTATCGACAAGCCGGGCGGTGTCTCTCTGGACGATTGTGAGCGGGCTCATGTGGCGATGGGCCCGGCTTTAGATGTCGCCGATCCGCTCCCCCATGCCTACACGCTTGAAGTGTCCTCGCCGGGATTGGATCGGCCCTTCAAACGGATTCAGGACTATCGCCGGGCGGTGGGGAAGCGGGTAAGCTTCAAGCTCCGAGTCCCCCTTAACGGGCAATGGCGTATCACGGGCATTCTCAAAGACGTGTCGGAGAAAGCGGTGAGCGTCATCTTAACCGACGTGCGGCCCGAGGAGACGATCAGTGTGCAATTGGAGTCGATCGCCGAGGCGAAGCGGGCGGTCAAGTGGTAGCACGGAATCGGCATAGCGCGGAGAGAGAACCATGAACCGAGAACTCATCTCAGTCATCGACGAGATCGGCCGGCAGAAAGGTATCGACAAGACCAAGGTCATCGGCGCCATCGAGGCGGCGCTGCAGACCGCGGCAAAAAAGCGGTTCGGTCAGGCGGAAAACATCCAGGTTGAGATCGATTCCAAAACGGGAGAGATCTCCGTCGTGTCCAAGAAAATCATCGTCGACGCCGTGACGAATCCCAAGGCGGAGATCTCGTTGAAGGAAGCAAGGCAGTATGACAGCGAAGCAGAAATCGGCGACGAGATCGGCTCGCTGATTGAGATGGACGAACTGGGGCGCATTGCGGCGCAGACGGCCAAGCAAGTGATCTTCCAAAAGGTCAGAGAAGCCGAGTGGGAAGCGGTGCAGAAGGAGTACTCGACCAGGCAGGGCGACTTGGTCAACGGGATCATCCTCGGAATGGAGCGGCGGAACTATCTTGTCGACCTCGGCAAGACCGAAGCGGTTCTCCCAATTCAAGAGCAGATTCCCCGCGAGAGCTACCGGCGCGGAGACCGGGTAAAAGCCATGTTGCTGGAAGTGCGGCGGACTCCGAAAGACGTCCAGGTCATTCTTACGAGGAGTCACCCGCAATTCGTGTCCAAATTGTTCGAGTTGGAAGTGCCGGAAGTGATGGAAAAGATCGTCGAAATCAAGGCGGTCGTGCGTGAGCCGGGCGACCGCACCAAGATTGCCGTCACCTCCCGCGAGAAAGCGGTCGATCCGGTCGGCGCCTGCGTCGGAATCAAGGGGTCCCGTGTGCAGGCCGTCGTGCGCGAGTTGCGGGGCGAGAAGATCGACATCATCACCTGGACGTCCGATCCGCGGGTGTTCATTGCCGAGGCCTTGAATCCTGCGACGATTGAAAAAGTGGGCGTCGACGAAGAGAAAAAGTCCGCGCTCGTCGTCGTGGCCGACTCCCAACTGTCGCTGGCCATCGGCAAGAACGGACAGAACGTTCGGCTGGCGGCACGGCTGACCGGTTGGAAGATCGACATCATCAGCGCGACGGAATACGAAAAGGAAAAAGCGGAACGAGATAGGGAAATCAAGGCGGCGTTGGCGGAAGAGGCTGAAGCCCAGCGCCAGCAGGAAGAGGCTCGCTTGCAGGAAAAGGCTCAGGAAGAAGCGCAAGAATAGCTGGTTGTCCGCGGAACAGAGGTAGACGCAACGCATGCGAGTTTATGAACTGGCCAAGCAGCTCGGGATGGAGAACCGGGACCTGATTCCGGAACTCAAGCGGCTTGGTATTGCCGTGGCCTCGCACAGCAGCGCGTTGGAAGACGATGCCGTCCAGAAGGCGTTGGAGAAGCTCGGGCACAAGCACAAGACCGGTACGAAAGTGGTCGTCAGGGTTACCGAGGGTGAACCGTCGAAGCCTGACCGGCATAAGGATGGTGACGCGAGCGCGAAGGCGGCCGCGGCCGCTGCGGAAGAAGCGGCGAAGCCGGAAAAACGGCGAATTCTCATCAAGCGGAAAAAGACCGACGAAGGAGTCGCGGAGGAACCGTTGGCGCCCATGGGGACCGAGAGCGCGGTTGCCCCGGCGCCGGAACCGGTCGTCGCCACGCCCTCTCACGTTCCATCTGAAAGCGCCCCCCCCGTCCATTCGGAGCTGCCGCCGATCGGCACGATATTGCAGCAGCCGCCGATTTCCGCCCCCGTCCCGGCCTCCCCGGCTAAGCCGGCGGTCGCGCCGACTGCCGAGGCCCTGGTGGGACGGAAGAAAGCCCTTGAAGAACTGCAGGTCGAGGGGCTTAAGGACAAGCTGAAAAAGGTTCGCAAGCCCGGGCGGCCGCGCGAAGAGGACGATGCGCGCGTTCGCGAAGACGCGGCGCGATGGCAGGACTTACGGGCGATTCCGGTCCAGCGCCGCGATGACCGCGCCAAGCACTTGCATCACAGCGCGCCGAGCGAGATTACCAAGCCCCGCAAGAAGAGCGTCAAGTTCTTTCCCGGCATGACGGTCAAAGAGTTTGCGGAATCGATCGGCCAGCGGCCGGCCGACATCGTGCGGAAGTTGATGGATATGGGGCAGATGATCACCTTTAACCAACCCATGAACGCGGATGTAGCCGCGATGGTCGCGGAAGAGGCCGGCATCAAGCTCGATGTCTCGGTGGAGAAAGCCGGAGAAGAACTCCTCGAGACGGCTGTTCAAACCGAAGGCCAACTCCGACTGGAACCTCGTCCGCCGGTTGTGACGATCATGGGGCACGTCGACCATGGAAAGACCTCGTTGCTCGACGCAATAAGAGCGACCAAAGTGGCGGAAGGCGAGGCAGGCGGAATCACTCAGCATATCGGCGCCTACACCGTCGACGTCCGCGGCAAGCAGGTCACCTTTCTCGATACGCCCGGCCACGAAGCATTCACCGCCATGCGCGCGCGAGGGGCCAAGGTGACCGACATCGTCATCCTGGTGGTGGCGGCCGACGACGGCGTGATGCCTCAAACGGTGGAAGCCATTCATCATGCCAAGGCGGCGGGAGTGCCGTTGATCGTCGCCATGAACAAGATCGACAAGCCGACCGCCAATCCGGACCGGGTCAGGAACGCGCTGTCCGAGCACGGCCTGATTTCTGAAGCATGGGGTGGCGATACCATCATGGTCGAGGTGTCGGCAAAGCAGAAGACGGGGCTGGATCAGTTGTTGGAAATGATCTTGCTCCAAGCCGAGGTGCTGGAACTGAAGGCTGATTCCCACCAGCTGGCCAAAGGGGCCGTCGTGGAAGCAAAACTGGAGCGGGGCCGCGGGCCGGTGGCGACGGTCTTGGTCCAGAGCGGCACCCTGCATGTCGGCGACGTCTTCGTCGTCGGCGCGTTCAGCGGGAAAGTGCGGGCGCTTATCAGCCATACCGGCGCGAAGATCAAAGAAGCCGGCCCCTCGATTCCCGTGGAAGTAATCGGCCTGCCGGGCGTGCCTTCGGCGGGCGACGTCTTCCAGGCGGTGAAGGACGAGCGCATGGCCCGGGAAATCGCGGAGGACCGGGCGCGGAAGCAGCGGGCGGCCGAACTGGCAGGCGGGGGCAAGGTCTCGCTCGACGACCTGTTCGCCAAGATTCAGGAAGGATCGGTCAAGGAGCTTTCGCTGGTCATTAAGGCCGACGTCCAAGGGTCGTCCGAGGCGTTGGCGGCGGCGATCGAAAAACTTCCTTCCGATCTCGTCAAGTTGCGCGTGATCCACAACGGCGTCGGCGGGATTACGGAATCGGATGTGCTCCTTGCGGCTGCGTCAAACGCGATCATCATCGGATTCAACATCAGGCCGGAGCCGAAAGCCTCCGCTCTAGCGGAAAAAGAACGGGTAGACGTTCGGCTCTACACGATCATCTACGATGCGTTGAACGACATCAAGGCGGCGATGGAAGGCTTGCTGGAGCCGACGCTCAAGGAGCGGATCCTAGGGCGCGCGGAAGTACGGCAGGTGTTCACGGTGTCTAAAGCCGGCACGATCGCGGGCTCCTACGTCGTCGACGGCACGATCAGCCGCGCAAGCGCCGGCGTGCGTGTCATCAGGGACAACGTCGTGGTCTATGAAGGGAAGCTGGGGTCTTTGCGCCGCTTCAAGGACGATGTGCGGGAAGTGCAGCAGGGCTATGAGTGCGGCATCGGCGTCGAGAATTTCAGCGACATTAAGGCCGGCGACATTATCGAAGCCTACGCGATCGATAAGATTGCCGCCAAGCTTTGACACATTCGCCGGCTGAATCGTGGGCGTCATCGTCGGGCTCTGCACCATCGAATTGTTCATTCCCGACAGCCGGTCCTTGAAGGACAAACGGCAGGTGCTTCTCGGTTTGAAGGACCGGCTGAGAGACAAGTTCAATGTGTCCGTGGCCGAGGTGGACGGGCACGAACTGTGGCAAAAAGCCGTCATCGGCCTGGCCTGCGTGGCCAACGAAGGCCGGCATGTGAACCAGGTGCTGGATCAGGCTCAGAACCTCATCCGGAGCAATCCGGCCGTTGAGATCGTGCGGTCGCGCGTTGAAATGCTGTGACAACGCGCGCGGCCGGGGAACGTGAGCATGGCCAAGACAGGGTACAGCCGGGCCGATCGCGTCGCCGACCAAATCCGTATGGAGGTGGCCGACATCTTGATGCGGAGGATCAAAGACCCCCGCGTCCGGTCGGTCACCGTAACCGACGTGGAGCTGACCAACGATCTGCGAATCGCGCGCGTGTTCGTAACGGCGCTCGGCACCGAGGCGGAAACAAGAGACGTGTTCGCGGGACTCTCCAAGGCGAGCGGGTTTGTCCGGAGCGAACTGGGCCGCCGGCTAACTCTGCGCTACTTGCCGGAGATCGTGTTCGTCAAGGACGTAAGCGGCCCGCGCGGAGATCGTGTGTTGCAATTACTCGATGAGTTGCATGAGAAGCCGGTCGCTGCCGGTGAATCGACGACGGAAAAGCCCGGTTCATAGAGGCGGCCATATCCATGACAGGTCTTGCGCAGGGGTGCGTAGTGGCGGCGGACGGCGTCCTGATCATCAGGAAAGAAGCCGGCTGGACCTCTCACGACGTCGTCGCGAAGATCCGCCGATTGCTGGGAGGGGGGAAGGTCGGTCATGCCGGCACGCTCGATCCGGCCGCGACCGGTGTTCTCCCGGTGCTGCTCGGAAAGGGGACGCGCATCGCCGAGTATCTGATGGAGTGGGACAAGGAATACCAGGCGGTGCTACGCCTCGGAGAGACGACGGATACACAGGACGCGACGGGCACGGTGCTGACTCGAAAGGCGGCGGACGGCGTGACGCCGGAGGCGATTTGCCAAGCCGTCGAACGGTTTTGCGGTCCGATCGAGCAGTTGCCTCCGATGTACTCCGCGATCAAGGTCGGCGGCGTGCCTCTCTACAGGAAGGCTCGCGAGGGGAAGACGGTCGAGCGGAAGGTGAGGACGGTCCTTATTCAACATTTGGAGGTTCAGGCGATTGAGGGGCGGGATGTGACCCTCCGCGTGGCCTGCTCGAAAGGCACGTATGTGCGCACGCTCTGCGCCGATATCGGCGAATCCTTGGGCGTCGGCGGACATCTGTTGAGCTTGGAGCGCTCCCGGGTCGGACCCTTGACGCTGGAGCAGGCCTTGACCGTTGAGGACGTGAGGACCCATGCGGCATTGGGTACGCTGGCCGCGAAGGTCGTCTCCATGAATCAGGCATTGGAGAGACTGCCTGCGGCCCAGGTCGGCCCCGTCACGGCGACCCGCGTGCTGCACGGGGTTTCTGTGCCGGCATCCCAGGTCATCCGCTGGGAATCAGGCGGGCTAAAGAGCCCAGGCGCCCCCGTCCGCATTCTGGATGAAAATGGACGCCTGTTGGCGATCGGCCGCTACCCGGATTCCCCGGGCGCGCCGATTGCCGTTGAAAAAGTTCTCGTGGATCGGGAATAATTTCGAGTCGGCCGGTCTAGGCCGAGGAAGCAAGAGGAGATTCGTCATGGCATTGTTGAAAGAAGCAAAAGCAAGCCTGATCAAACAGTACCGTCAACATGACGCGGACTCCGGGTCGCCGGAGGTCCAGATCGCCGTGTTGACGAACCGGATCAGCTATCTGACGGAGCATTTCAAGCTCCACAAGAAAGACCATCATTCCCGTCGCGGCTTGCTCACGCTCGTGGGGCGCCGGCGCCGGCTCCTGGACTATCTCCGCGATACGGACGAAGCCCGATATCGGGCGGTCATCGACCGGCTGGGTATCAGAAAGTAGCAGCGCGACCGTCCCGCCGATTCATGGCGGGACGCCACACCGCCGCACAGGTGAACACTGACATGCGCTCTTAATGTCAATGTTGAATGATGCATGTGTAATGTTGAATGAAAGATTCGTTCCCGATTCAACATTCACCCTTGAGCATTGAACATTGATTTAGGAACTCATCTCTGTGGGCATCTGTGGGGCTTAACCCTAGGAGACCATAGATGGCACATTCAGTCGAACTTGATATTGCAGGGCGCATCTTGCGTCTTGAAACCGGCCGTGTCGCCAAACAGGCGGACGGCTCGATTTGGGCTTCGTACGGCGATACCGTCGTCCTGGCGACGGCCGTGGCCTCGCAGAACGCGAAGCCCGGCGTCGACTTTCTTCCTCTCACCGTCGACTACCAGGAAAAGGCGTATGCCGCAGGGAAAATCCCCGGCGGTTATTTCAAGCGGGAAGGCCGGCCGTCGGAAAAAGAGGTGCTGACCAGCCGGTTGATCGACCGTCCGCTTCGCCCGTTGTTTCCCGAAGGCTATTACTTCGAAACCCAAGTCATCGCTTCGGTGCTGTCGTCGGACAAGACGGGATCTTCGGATGTCATCGGGATTACGGCGGCATCGGCCGCGCTGGCCGTGTCGAACATTCCGTTCCTGGGACCGATCGCGGGCGTGAAAATCGGCCGGGTCAACGGGCAGTTCGTCGTGAACCCCGATCTGGAAACTCTCAAAGGCAGCGAGCTGGATCTGGTCGTTGCAGGAACGGCCGACGCCGTGATGATGGTGGAAGCCGGCGCCAACGAGCTGCCGGAGGCGACCATGCTGGCGGCGATCGAATTGGCCCACGCCGAAATCAAGAAGATCGTGGCCAAGATCAACGAACTTCGCGCACTGACGGGCGGCAAACCCAAACGGCAGGTGGCGGTGGAGCAGATCGATCCGGCGCTCGCCGCCCAGGTGAAGGCGCTCGTCGCGCAGGGGATTCGCGACGCGATCATGATTCCGAATAAGACGGCCCGGCAGGAACGGTTGGATCTCATCCGCGCGGATGCCGTCGAGAAGCTGAAGAAGCCGGATGATCCGAACCGCGAGCGGCACGTGAAAATCGTCTTCCACGGCCTCGAGTACACCGAGGTCCGGAACATGATTCTGGAGAAGGGTTCACGGGCCGACGGTCGAGGCCCGGCCGACATCCGCCCCATCACTTGCGAGGTCGGAGTGCTCCCGCGGACGCACGGGTCTGCGCTCTTCACCCGGGGCGAAACCCAGAGCCTCGCCGTCGTCACGCTCGGCACGACGGACGACGAGCAGCGCATCGACGCCCTCGAAGGCGAATACACGAGGACGTTCATGCTCCATTATAATTTTCCGCCGTTCAGCGTCGGCGAGGCGCGGCCTCTCCGGTCGCCGGGCCGGCGCGAGGTGGGCCACGGCGCGTTGGCGGAACGGGCGTTGAAGCCGGTCATCCCCAGTAAGGAAGCGTTCCCTTATACGCTTCGGCTGGTTTCCGACATCCTCGAGTCCAACGGATCGTCCTCGATGGCGACCGTCTGCGGCGGCACATTGGCCATGATGGATGCGGCTGTGCCGATCAAGGAGCCGGTGGCGGGAATTGCGATGGGCCTGATCAAGGAAGGCGATCGCGTGATGATTCTTTCCGACATTCTCGGACTCGAAGACCATCTCGGCGACATGGACTTCAAGGTCTGCGGCACGAAGCGGGGGGTGACGGCGCTCCAGATGGACATCAAGATCGGCGGCATCACGCCGACCCTGATGCACCAGGCGCTCGAGCAAGCCAAGGCCGGCCGATTGCACATTCTGGGTTGCATGCAGAAGGCCTTGGACGCTCCAAGGACCAACATGTCCGCCTTCGCGCCGCGCATCTTCACTATGAAGGTCAAGCAGGACAAGATCCGTGAGGTTATCGGTCCGGGCGGGAAAACCATCCGCGGCATCCAGGCGGACTGCGGCGTGAAGATCAACATCGAAGACACCGGCGTCGTGACGATCGCCTCTGTCGACGGCGCCTCGTTGGAAAAGGCGAAAGAAATGATCAGCCGGATCGTCGAGGAGGTCGAAGTCGGGAAGACCTATCTCGGCACCGTCAGAAAGATCATGGATTTCGGCGCGTTCGTCGAAGTGCTGCCGGGCACCGACGGACTGGTCCATATTTCTCAGCTGGCGCATCATCGAGTGAAGGCGGTGTCCGACGAAGTCAAGGAGGGCGACCAAATTCTCGTCAAGGTCCTCGAAGTAGACCGACAGGGCAAGATCCGTCTGAGTCGCAAGGAAACAATGCCGGCTCCGGCCGGAGCCGGGGCGAAGGATCAGTCCGGCGGGTAGATACCTTGTACCGCAAGCTCGTCCTCGATAACGGCGTGCGGGTGGTGACTGAGCGGATTCCTACCTTGAAGTCGGTCACGGTCGGGATCTGGGTCAACACCGGGTCCCGGGACGAGCAGCTCTCCCAGGCGGGCTTCTCTCATTTCATCGAGCACATGTTTTTCAAGGGGACGCGCCGTCGTTCGGCCGCGGAGATCTCCCGAGAGATCGACGGGCTCGGCGGCGAGATGAACGCGTTCACCACGCGCGAAACGACGACGTTCTACGTCAAAGTCCTCGATCAGCAGCTGGAGTGCGCCCTGGGGCTCCTCTCGGACATCTTTCACCAGTCGCGTTTTGACCCTAAGGAAATCGAGAAAGAAAAAAAGGTGGTGCTGGAAGAGATCCGGATGGTGCAGGACGATCCGGAAGATCTCGTGCAAGAGCTCCACACCGGGCAGGTCTTGGGCCGCCATCCGCTCGGCCGCTCCGTCTTGGGTCGCGAGGAAACCATTCGCGGGCTCCGCCGCCGGGATCTCATGGAGTACATCGACGCCCACTACGATCCGACGCAAGTCGTCGTCGCCATTGCGGGGAACTTCTCGCAGGCCGCCGTTGACCGGCTGGTGCCGCGGTATTTCGGGAAGACTCGCATGCGCGCAGGTGCAAAGAAGCCGTCGCGCCGCCCGGCCGACGTGCGTGGCGGTCTGCTCGTCAAACAGAAACCGCTCGAACAGGTCCATCTCTGCTTGGGGCTGAAAGGAATCGCGGCCGGCCACAAGGACCGCTATGCCGTGTACGCGCTCAACAGCGTGTTGGGCGGGAGCGTGAGTTCCCGTCTATTCCAGGAGGTGCGCGAGAAGCGGGGGCTCGTGTATTCGATCTACTCGTTCCTGTCGGGCTACACGGATGTGGGGACCATCACGGTCTACGCAGGCACGCCCGCGAAAGAGGTCCCTCGCGTCGTCGATTTGATTTGTCGTGAAATCCGTTCCATCGGCCGCGGAGGCGTCGAACGCAAGGAGCTCGAGCGCGCGAAAAATCACATGAAGGGCAGCCTGATGCTCAGTCTCGAAAGCTCCCACAGCCGCATGAGCAAGCTCGCAAAAGACGAATTGATCTACGGCTCGCGGACGTCGTTGGAAGAAATCCTCACGAAGATTGATCGCGTCACGCCGGACGATGTGCGAACGGTCGGACGGCAACTTTTCACGACGGATCATCTCGCAATCACCGGACTCGGGCCCATTTCCTCTCGATCGCTCCAGGCGTACAGATGAGAATCTTCTAATAGATCGCTCAATTTCTGTTGGAAATGCTTCCGGACAGCAGGTCAGAGCCACACCGTAAGTTATTGGTTAATAGTGATAATTTGCCATCGAATGAAAGATATCCACAAGCCAAACATTTCCTTGACTCCATTTTCGTTTTTCAGTACGATGGCCTCCGTTTTTCTTTCGGCCATGAAGATTCACATACGCGACGCGAGAGGGAATACAAAGGAGGTGCTGCCAGACCCACTCTCGTGATGGCGGACCAGAGAACCGTTTTCTCAATTCATCGTCTTTAAGAACGTCGAGCGTTCATCAGATTTAGTGGTTGTTATTTTTATTGAAGGAGGGATTGGGTATGAAAAGGGTCGTACTTCTAGCCGCAGTTGCAGTGGTTGCTGTGCTCGGCTTGCTGACGGCTGAATTTGCCGTCGCGGCCGATGCGCCCGGAGGTCCAACTGGACCGGCGATGCTTCCCGATGGGAAAACCGCCTATCAAGGGGCCGCCCCGAAGACCCTCAAGGGTCGTGTTTGGTCCCAGTGGGCCGATAATCCAGATGGGGAGATTCTCTTCGGGATTCAATATTGGAACACCGCCGAACCGGCTTCCGGAACTCCTTCGGGCCGTTCGTCCTCCGATCTTGACGTCAAGCCGCCGGATCCGTTGTTCGTCTGCTGCGCCTGGGGTTTTGTCGGTGGAACGGAGAAAAACAATCCGTACGCCGGCTGGTACCATGCCGCGACCACCGTCCGCTTGGCGGTGAAGGACAAGGCGTTGATGGACCAGATCATCAAGGCTTCGCAGGAACTCGTGGCGATGGAAGTGAGCCTGGACGGCCGGACGATCACCGGCTTCAAGGTGCTCAAGTAATCGGCTTCGACAAGAACTTATTTTCTTCATGCTGTTGAAGGAGGACTCGATTATGAAGTTCCATACGAAAGGCTGGGCCCTTGCGGCCGCCGTTGCGCTGGTGGTCTCCGTGGCCTCCACCGCCCTGGCCATCGAAGCGTTTCAGGAGCGGTTTGAGTGGGGCGATATGAGCAAGCCGACCACCCTCCAGGGTCGGGTGATCGTGCTCGATCATTATGACGAAGCGGTGTGGATTAACGTCGCCGTGTTCGGCGGCAACGCCGAGAGCGGTCTCTGGTGGCAGAAGCAGCATCCGGGCAAGACCTTGAAGTTCTACGCGGATAAAGGAGCTTGGGAAGAGCTGAAGAAGATGGGCCGCCCCCACGCGGGACCGGCGGCTGCGAAGGAAGTGCCCCCCGGCAGCACGACGGATTTGATTGAGTTCACTGCGACGGAAACCGAGCAGAACCACCGAGTGATCTCCTCTGTGAAGAGAATTCCGGAAATTTCCGGCGCCCCGGGCAAGCCGCGCAGCATCACCGCGCTTCGCTTAAAGGAGTGTGCGGGCAAGGACGACTTTGATCCTGCCTGTGCTGCGGCCAAGACCCAAGTGTCATCCGCCCCCAAGGGTGCAGATAAGCTCGGCCAGCATTACGATGTGCTGATTCCTGGCGGGACCCCGATCGGCGGAATTATCCCCAACAGCGGAGCGTATAACTCGGGCAAGCACTAAAGAGAGCAGAAGGGAATATTGAAAGGGCGGCAGCTCCTCACGGGGCTGCCGCTTTTTTTTGAAGCGATGCTTGCTGGATGCTATGCCCGTCCCGCGCGTTTCTGGAGTTCCGCGAGCCGGTTTAGGGCGTCCAGCGGGGTGATCGAAAAAAGATCGATCTGCCGGACTTCATCGATCAGCGGATGGGGCTGGGGCAGCGAGGGTCCGGGCCGGTCCCGTTCGGGGAGCGTCGGGGAGGCGTCGATCGCCTGATCCGGCTGTTCCAAGCTCATCAGCACTTCCTGGGCCCGTTCGATGACCGAAGTCGGAAGGCCTGCCAGCTTCGCCACGTGAATCCCGTAGCTGCGGTCCGCGCCGCCGGGAACAATCTTCCGTAAGAACACGACGTCGTCGCCCCGTTCCTGCACATCCACCCGATAGTTCCTGATCCCGTCCCGCAAGGACTGCAACTGGGTCATCTCGTGGTAGTGCGTGGCGAACAGCGTCCTCGCTCCCAGCCGCTCCCGGTCATGGATAAACTCGGCGATGGCCCAGGCGATGCTGAGCCCGTCATAGGTGCTCGTGCCGCGGCCGATCTCATCCAAGAGAATCAAGCTTTTGCTGGTGGCGCAATGGAGGATTTGCGCGCTTTCCACCATCTCCACCATAAAAGTGCTCCGGCCGGCCGCGAGATTGTCCGAGGCTCCGACGCGCGTGAAGATGCGATCGACCAAACCGATGTGCGCCTCCGTCGCCGGGACGAAACTGCCGACCTGCGCCATGAGGGCGATGAGCGCCACCTGACGAAGGTAGGTGCTCTTTCCCGCCATGTTCGGTCCGGTCAGGATCAGAAGGCGGTTTCCGTCTGTGTCCAAGAGGGTATCGTTGGGTACGAAGGTGAGATCGGGACTCAACCGTTCTACGACCGGGTGCCGCCCTTCACGGATCCGGAGTAGGCCGGTCTCGTCGATCGTCGGTCGGACATAGCGGTTCAAGGACGCAATTTCGGCGAGACTCGTGAGGACGTCGAGCGTGGCGAGGGCTTGCGCGACCGCCTGAAGTCGCGGCACCTCCTCGGCGACCCGCTCGCGGAGGCGGACGAACAGCTCGTCTTCCCGGGCAAGCAGCTTGGATTCCGCTCCCAAGACCTTCTCTTCGAGGTCCTTCAATTCCATCGTCATGAACCGTTCCGCGTTGACCAGGGTCTGCTTCCGCATGTAGTCGGCGGGAACCTTCGAGAGATTCGCCTTGGTGATCTCGATGTAGTAGCCGAATACCTGGTTGTAACGGACTTTCAAGGACTCGATGCCGGTCCGTTCCCGTTCCTTGGATTCCAGTGCGGCGATCCATCCCTTACCCTCGGTGCGGGCCTTCCGCAGCTCGTCCACGTGGGCGTCATATCCCTCTCGGATGACATTGCCTTCGCGCGCGCTCATCGGGGCCCCCGGATCGATGCATCGCTCGATCGCGTCATGCACGTCGGAACAGTCGTCCCATCCTTCCTTCAACCCGGCCAGCAGGGGAGAAGAGAAGGACGCAAGTTGGCCATGCACCTCGGGCAGCGCGGCCAGGGAGAGTTTCAAGGCGAGGCATTCCCGAGGACCGGCGACGCCGAGGGTCATCCGGCTGCTGAGCCGGGCGATATCCTGCACGGTTCTGAGCGCGGCACGAATCGCCACGCGTTGTCGTACACGGTCTTTCAATTCGGCGACGGCGTCGAGCCGCGCTTCAATCGCCTTTCGATCGAGCAAGGGATGGACCAGCCAGTCGCGCAAAAGCCGGCTCCCCATGGCCGTCGAGGTCCGATCGAGCACGGACAAGACGGTGGAGTCCACGGCCTGTCCGGCTTCGCCGCATCCCAGAGGCCGGACCAGCTCGAGGTTACGGATCGTCGCCCCGTCGAGGTGCATGGTTTCCCTGTCCCAGCGGCGTTGAATGCGCCTGATATGACCCAATGAAGCGGTCGGCTGCGTTTCCCGAATATAGCGCCAGACCGCCCCGGCTGCTCCGAGGCCTGCGGTCAGGCCGCGACAGCCGAATCCGTCGAGCGTGTGGACGCCGAAATGCCCCTGCAAGAGGGCTTCCGCTTCTTCTGCATCGAAAAACCCGGAAGGCCGGGCGCAGAGTCTCGGGCCGGGAAGGCCGGCCGTTACCGACGAGACGTCTTCGTCCTGTTCCGAATACAAGAGCTCTCTCGGCTCCGATCGCGCCAGCTCGTCGTGGACCTGTTGCCTTGCTCCTTCGCCTTCGAATTCCATGACCCAGAACTCACCCGTCGTCACATCGAGTCCGGACAGACCGATCACAAGGGACTCCTTGGGAGAGACCGGTCGCGCGAAGCGGACTGCAGCCAGATAGTTGGTCTCTCCAGGAGCGAGAAATTCCGTATCGATCAGCGTGCCCGGGGTGTAGAGCCTCACGACTTCGCGCCGGACGATGCCTTTGGCCAGTTTCGGATCCTCGACCTGCTCGCAGAGAGCCACGGTGCGTCCCGCCCGAAGCAGTTTGGCGATGTACCCCTGCGCAGCATGATGGGGAACGCCGCAGAGAGGAATCGGATCCGCGCTGGATTTATCGCGCGAGGTCAATGCAATGGCCAGCAGGGCGGAAGCTTCTCGGGCGTCGTCATCGAACATCTCGTAGAAGTCCCCGACGCGGAAGAAGAGGATGGCTTGCGGGTAGCCTCGTTTGATCTCTCGATATTGCCGCATCAGCGGCGTCGTATCGGCGTCAGCCATCGGATCGGTCTCGCTGGCCGGGATCGGCCGCAGGCTGAGGGGAGGACTTCCTTGCGACTTTCTCGATCGATCCCCGGAGCCGTTCGATGTCGACCTCCGCTTCCTGGAGCGCCTTGGTCTTGCGCCGCAGCTCAATGCGTCCCCTGATCCAGGGAGGAAACAAGAGAACGCCCGACACAAGGAGGCCGATCGCGAACCCCGCCAAGATAGGCTTGTAAATCGGGGTGGAGGCCTCGAACAGGCCGAAGAAATAACGAAGCCGGACCTCCTGTTCCTGGTTCTGGAGAAAGAACGCCAGGGACAAGAGCAGTAGAATACCGACCAGAATCAACCGAATCATGATGCCGTCGTCTTCTTCGTCGTCCGTCTGCTCCGGAGAGGGGCGACGGGCGCGCCTCCAATGTACTTGGCCTTCAGCGCACCGAGGAGCCGTCGCGATTCCGGTCCGGTCGCCCGTAGCTTGAAGGTTCTACTCCCAACCGTCCGGTGGCGCAACTCAATTTCAAGCCGATCGGCCGGCAGCAGCGCGAGGCCGCGGTCGGCCCACTCAACCGCTACAACCGTGCGGCCTGACAGATACTCACTGAGTCCTATTGAATCCAGCTCACGAGGAGAACCCAGGCGGTAGAGATCGACATGGACAAGCGGCAGTCGGCCTCGGTATTCATGGATCAGGACGAAGGTCGGACTGGTAACGGCGGCCGAAGCTGCGCCAAGGCCGCTTGCGATGCCGCGGACGAGAGCGGTTTTCCCGGCGCCCAACTCTCCGAAAAGCGCGAGCACCTCGCCTCCGCGCAGAGCACGACCGATCGATCGGCCGAGCCGGTCCGTGTCGCGAATCGATAGGACGATCAGGCGCCACCATCCGTCCGGCCCTGTCGCATGTCGACCGGCGCGCAAGCCCTGCACCTGCACTGTGCCTCTACGGCGCGATGGTCTTGAACGCATGGGGAATCTGCGCGATGAGGTCCCGAGCCAGCATGCCAGCCTGTCCAAGCTCTATCGCAGCCAAGTCCCCGGCGAGCCCGTGGAGGTACACGGCTGAGCAGGCCGCGTCCCAGGCGTCGACGCCTTGAGCCAGCAACCCGACTACCATACCGGTCAAGACGTCGCCGGTTCCCGCGGTGGCCATGCCCGGATTGCCTGTCGGATTGACGGCGACCAGGCCGTCAGGCCTGGCGACGACCGATCGCGCGCCCTTCAGTATGACGAAGCAGTTATGCTCGCGCGCAAAGCGCCTGGCGATACCGATGCGGTCGCTGTTCACGGATTGAGTCGTCCCGTCGCCGTCAAGCCTCGCCATCTCTCCGGGATGCGGCGTGAGGACAGGGGGGATCTTGCATTGTGACAGGAGCGCCGGACAACCGGCGAGGGCGTTGAGTGCGTCGGCATCCAACACCGACGGTCGATCGAGATGGGGCAGGAGGGACCGCACCAGTTCGACGGTTTCCGCATGGGTAGAAAGGCCGGGCCCGACGGCGACGGCCGATCTCGCCTGCATGAACGAGACAACGGCCTCTGCGCTTGCGCGGCCGAGGGTGCGCGCGGAGGTTTCGGGAAGAGGAAGGGTCATCGCTTCGAGGAGCTTGGCTTCGAGGATGTCGTTGACGCTGGCCGGCGTGGCGACGGTGACGAGCCCCGCTCCCACGCGGAGGGCCGCCTGTGCGGCGAGGGCGGCCGCGCCGGTCTTGCCGGCGGAGCCGGCGATGATCCCGGCATGGCCGAAGGTCCCCTTGTGCGCGGATGGGCGACGGATCGGCAATGCGCGAGACGCCCATGCCGCCGAAAGCCGCAGCTCGCGGCTCTCCACTGCTTCGATGAATCGGGCCGGTATCCCGATGTCGACGATTCGAACGTCACCGGCATAGTCGATACCGGCTCCTGTATAGAGGCCGAGTTTGGGGAGCCCGAATGTGGCGGTCAGCGCGGCGCGTACAGCCGAACCCATCACCGCGCCGGTGTCCGCATGGAGGCCCGATGGGACATCCACCGCGACGATCGGTTTCCCGCTCTTGTTCATCAGGTCGATCGCGGCGCGATATGAGCCGGTGACTTCCGATGACAGGCCGGTGCCTAAGAGGGCATCGATCACCAAGTCGCTGGCGGCAAGCCGGGGCCCGACAACCTCATCGGAATAGGTCGAGACGACCGACCTGCCGGCGCTTCCGACAAGCCGTCGGTACATGACGGAAGCGTCCCGGCTGAGATCCTTCGCTTGAGAGAGAAGGACGACATGGATCTTGGCTCCCTTGCGTTTGAGCACTCTTGCCGACACGAATCCATCGCCGCCGTTGTTCCCCTTTCCGGAGAGGATCGTGATGGTTTTACCTCGAACCGGCCCGTAGCGCCGCTCGATCTCGGTGACGACGCCGGCCCCGGCCCGCTCCATCAGCCGCGCGCCGGGAATACCGGCCTCCTCGATCGTGCGACGGTCCAACGCCTGCATTTGTGCGGCGGTCACGATCTTCATAAATTGCCTGTCGTCACGATCGGAAACAGAAAAAGAGGATCGATTTAACCGAGCAACGCCTTCATCTCCCTCACGGCTTGGTCGAGTCCGACCAACACCGCGCGGGCGATGATGCTGTGCCCGATGTTGTATTCGACGATTTCCGGAATTGAAATCAGTCGCTTCACGTTCTGATAGTTCAATCCGTGGCCTGCGTTGACGCCGAGTCCAAGCTTGTAGGCCAATTTGGCGGCTTGCATGACGGCTTCCACCTCGGCATCGGCTTCCTTGACTTTCCTCGCATTGGCGTACCGTCCTGTGTGCAATTCGACGAAGTCCGCCGACACTCTGTGCGATGCCCTGATCTGCGCAAGATCGGGCTCCACGAACAGGCTGACGGGAATGCCGCCGCTATGCAGGAGCGAAACGATCTGTTCGATTCGCTCTCTGTGGCCGGCGACGTCGAGCCCGCCTTCCGTCGTGAGTTCCTGCCGCCGTTCCGGCACGAGCGTAACCATGTCCGGTTTCACCGCCAGGGCGATTTTCGCGATCGTCTCGTCCGCAGCCATTTCCAAATCCAACTTCGTCTGGATGGTGTCGCGGAGCAGCTGTAGGTCGCGATCCTGGATATGCCGGCGGTCTTCCCGGAGATGGACCACGATGCCGTCGGCTCCGGCGAGTTCCACCAGCACGGCGGCGGCCACCGGATTGGGATCGTTCCCCCCGCGGGCTTGGCGGAGCGTCGCGACATGATCGATATTGACTCCGAGTCTGGGCACGGAACCTCCGTACAGATAGTGAACGACGAGGAGAGACGGTGTCGAGTGAAGTGGGAAGCAGTCCTCCACTTGTAACAGAAATCGTAAGAGGGGGGCAAGAACGGCGCGGCCGGTTTCCCGGGAGACGGGAATGGATTGACTTGAGGGAGAGGAGACGCGGAACCCCACAGAATCACGGGACAATTTGACTCCGTTCCCTCCGCGCAATTAGAATAGGCCTCCGTGCAAGGGTAGGTGTCTCTCCGGCGCCAGCTAAACGATTACTCCAACGAGTACGGTTTCCGGACGATGGGACTGGCGGATCATTTTTATCGACTGAAACGGTTGCCTCCGTACGTCTTCGCGCAGGTCCAGAGCCTGAAGCTCGAGGCGCGTCGTCGCGGCGAAGACATCATCGATTTCGGGATGGGAAATCCGGACCAACCGACGCCGACCCACATCGTCGACAAGATGGTCGAAGCCGCGCGGAAGGGGAAAAATCACCGATACTCCGCGTCACGCGGGATCACAAAACTCCGTCATGCCATCACCGGCTGGTACAAGCGGAACTATGACGTCGATCTCGATCCCGAAACGGAAGCGATCGTCACGATCGGATCCAAGGAGGGATTAGCCCATCTTTCACTGGCGATGATCGGGCCCGGGGACGTGGTACTGACGCCCACGCCGACTTATCCCATCCACATGTATAGCTTCATCATTGCGGGAGGGGAGGTCCGAGGCGTGGAGCTGCGCCAGGACAGCGATTTCTTCGAGGATCTCCAACGGGCATACCGCCAGACCTTTCCGCGGCCGAGAATTCTCGTCATTAACTTTCCGCACAATCCTACGACGGCCATCGCCGATCTGGAGTTTTTCAAGAAGATCGTCGCGTTCGCCAAGGAACACAACGTGATCGTGATCCACGATCTCGCCTACGCGGACCTGGTGTTCGACGGTTACAAGGCGCCGAGCTTCTTGCAGGTTCAAGGGGCGAAAGACGTCGGTGTCGAGTTCTATACGCTGTCCAAAGCCTACAATATGCCGGGCTGGCGCGTGGGATTCTGCGTCGGTAATCGGGAAGTCGTCGGCGCGTTGGCGAAAATCAAGAGTTACCTGGACTACGGAATTTTCCAGCCGTTGCAGATCGCCAGCGTAATCGCGCTCAACGGCCCGCAGGACTGCGTGAAGGAAACGGTACAGCGGTATCAGAAGCGGCGGGATGCCCTTGTGAGTGGATTGAACAGAATCGGCTGGAACGTCAATAAGCCGCTGGCCACGATGTTCGTTTGGGCGAGGATTCCCTTGCCGTATCGCCATATGGGGTCGCTGGAGTTCTCGAAACTCCTGCTTCGCGACGCCAAGGTGGCCGTATCGCCCGGCATCGGTTTCGGTGAAGGCGGTGACGAGTACGTCCGGTTCGCATTGGTGGAAAACGAACACCGCACCAGGCAGGCGGTGCGGGGGATACGCAAAGCGCTGAAGCTCGAAGGGAGCGAGGAATGAGAACGCGCGTCGGCGTCGGTGTGATCGGCTTCGGCACGGTCGGCACCGGCGTCGTCAAGATCTTGCTCGAGAATTCGGCGTTGATCCGCCGGCGCGTCGGCGCGCCGATCGAACTGGTTCGCGTCGCCGACCTGGACGTGACACGCGATCGCGGCGTGAGATTGCCGACCGGCGTGCTCGTCAACGACGCCAAGCAGGTGCTTGCGGATCCGGCGATCGACATCGTGGTGGAACTGGTCGGCGGCTACGAGTTCGCCAAGCGCCTCATCTTGGACGCGATCGCCGCGGGCAAGACCGTCGTCACGGCAAACAAAGCGTTGCTTGCGCTTCACGGAGAAGAGATCTTCGCGGCCGCCTCCCGGAAGGGTGTGGATATCGGATTCGAGGCCAGCGTCGGAGGCGGCATTCCGGTGATCCATGCGGTCAAGGAAGGGCTTGCGGCCAACGCGATTCTGTCGATCTACGGCATCATCAACGGGACGTCGAACTACATTCTTTCGCGGATGACCAACGAAGGCAAAGGGTTTGCGGAGACATTGGTCGAAGCGCAGAAGGCCGGTTATGCGGAAGCGGATCCCACCTTTGACGTGGCGGGCACCGACAGCGCGCACAAGCTGGCGATTCTGGCCAATTTGGCTTTCGGCACGCCGATCAATTTCAAGGACCTCTACACCGAAGGCATCACGCACATCACGGAGCACGACATCGCCTATGCGCGGGAGTTCGGGTACACGATCAAGCTTTTAGGCATCGCCAAGCTGGTCGAGGGCGAGGTCGAAGCACGGGTGCATCCCACCATGCTGGGAGCCGATTCCCCGCTGGCCAAGATCGAAGGGGTATACAACGCGATCCAACTGGTCGGCGATGCGGTGGGTGACGTGGTGCTCAGCGGACGCGGCGCCGGCGACCTGGCGGCCGGCAGCGCGGTGGTCAGCGACATCATCGCGAGCGCGAGAAATCTTCTTATGGGCGGCGCCGGTCGGGTACCGCCGGCATCGTTCCAACCGGATGAACGGCGTCCGCTCCGGATGCGCCCGATGGAGGAGATACGCTCGCTGTATTACCTGCGGTTCATGGTCATCGACCGTCCCGGAGTGCTGGCGCAGATTGCCGGCGAACTTGGCCGGTGCGGAATCAGTATCTCATCGATGCTGCAGCAAGGCCGGCGGGAAGGACAGACCGTGCCGATCGTCATCAAGACTCACACGGCCACGGAACGCGACGTGCAAGCCGCCCTCAAAGAAATCAATCGCATGCCGTTCATGTCCGAAGCGGCGACGCTCATCCGTGTCGAGGGCAAGGACGAGTGAAATCATGAACCGCTGGCGCGGCCTCATCGAAGAGTATCGCAAGTTCCTGCCGGTGACCGAACGCACACCGATCATCACGTTGGGCGAAGGCAATACCCCGTTGATTCGGGCTTCCAGGTTGGCGAAGAAGATCGCTCCGGGGATCGATTTGTACCTGAAATTTGAAGGGGCTAATCCGACCGGATCGTTCAAAGATCGCGGCATGACGGTGGCCATTTCGAAAGCCGTCGAGGCGGGAGCGCGGGCGGTCATCTGCGCGTCGACCGGAAATACTTCGGCCTCAGCCTCAGCCTACGGCGCACGGGCAGGACTCGCAGTCTATGTGTTGATTCCCGCAGGGAAAATCGCCATGGGCAAATTGTCGCAGGCGATGATGCACCAGGCGACGGTAATTCAGATTGACGGCAACTTCGACCAGGCCCTGTCGATCGTCAAGGACCTCTCGGTCTCTCACCATATTGAACTGGTCAATTCTCTCAACCCTTACCGCATCGAAGGTCAGAAGACCGCCGCGATGGAAGTGTGCGATCAATTGGGCGATGCGCCGGCCGTGCATGTGCTGCCGGTGGGAAACGCCGGAAACATCACGGCATATTGGAAGGGCTACCGGGAGTACCGGGCCGCCAACCAGACGACACGGACGCCTCGGATGATGGGATTTCAGGCGGCCGGTGCGGCGCCGATCGTCCTCGGACGTGTCGTAGAAAATCCCCAAACGGTCGCAACGGCGATCCGGATCGGCAACCCTGCGAGCTGGCAGTCTGCGGTTGCGGCGGTCAAGGAATCCTCCGGCGCGATCGATTCCGTGACCGATGAAGAAATCTTGCAGGCCTATGCGTCGGTGGCGGGGACAGAAGGCGTCTTCTGCGAGCCGGCCTCCGCCGCCTCGGTCGCAGGCGTCGTGAAGCTTAGCCGCCGGGGCGCTCTGCGCGAAGGCGAGACCGTCGTCTGTACTCTGACGGGCCATGGATTGAAAGATGCCGATACCGCCATCAGCGTGTCGGTGAAACCCAAAACCGTGCAAGCTACAAAGGAGGATGTCGCTCGTCTCCTGAACGTGTAAGGCGATGCGAGTGTACCGTCGATGAAGTACGTGATTCTGCACGCCGAAGGGATGGCGGATCATCCCCGGCAGGAACTGGCCGGCAAAACCCCCCTTCAAGCGGCGACCACTCCTCACCTCGACCGTCTGGCGCAGCGGAGCGAACTCGGCTTGCTGACCGTCGCGTTGGAAAACGGGCGTCATGGCAGCGGCCTCATGGGCACCTCCATTTTGGGATATGAGCCAAGGAAGTACTATCAAGGTCCCGGTCCGTTTGAGGCAGCGAGCCTAGGGGTGACGGTCGGCGAGAACGATGTCGTCTATCGTTGCACTATGGTGACCCTGAAGCCGGAGCATGTGCCCGGCGTTAAGGGCGGGGGCGGCGACCTGAAGAAGCTCGGCCCACACGTTTTGATGGACGATGCGACTGCGGGGCTGATTTCAAGCGAGGAAGCTCGCGAACTGATCGATGCCGTGAACGAACAGCTCGGGTCGGAGACGATCCAGTTTTATCCCGGCTCCGGCCATCGCCACTTGATGGTGTGGGTGGACGGCAAACCCCGCGCTATCTGTGCCGACCCCCAGTCATTGGTCGGCCGGTCGATCGCCGACGCCTTGCCGAGCGGCGACGGGGCGGACATGCTGCGGAAGCTGATGGATGCGTCTCTTGTGATCCTGCGGGATCATCCGGTGAACGATGAGCGGCGCGAGAACGGGCAAAAACCGGCCAACTGTCTCTGGCTCTGGGGCGAGGGACGAGCTATTCCCTGGCCGAGCTTCACCGAACGGTTCAAGGTTTCCGGCGTGGTCGTGTCGTCGAGCGATGTGCACCGGGGGCTGGGGCTGGTCGCGGGTCTCGAGGTGCCTTCCGCCGAGCAGCCTGCGAAGACCGACCTGCGCGCGCAGGCGACCATCGCTCTCGATCAACTCAAGAAAAAGGATTTCGTCTACGCGCATGTCGAATTGCCCGACGAGGTCGTCTACGATACGGACATGAAGGCAAAGATTCGAGCGACCGAAGATGTCGATCGCGAATTCATCGGGCCGTTGGTGGACGGCTTGGATAAGATGGGGCCCTATCGACTTGTCGTGTTGTCCGATCCGGGCAGCGTACATCAGGCGAAGACGGAACCGGGTCAGTGGTTCTACGCCTACTACGACAGCACCTCGACGGCGGCCGGCTCGCCGGTGCGTCGTTTCACGGAAGCCGACGCGCAGGCGTCGGCCGTTCCCCCCCGGGATGCCACAAAGTTCGTCGTCCGACTGTTCGCAAAAGTCTCCTGACCGCGCGATGGCCCTGATTGTCCAGAAATACGGAGGAACTTCCGTCGGCAGTGTCGAACGTATTCACTGCGTCGCCGATCGCGTCGAACGCGCGTCGAAAGATGGCGATCAGGTCGTGGTTGTGCTTTCAGCTATGAGCGGGGAGACCGATCGGCTCCTAAGGCTCGCCCATGACGTGACGCCGCTTCCCGACGAACGGGAACTCGACATGTTGCTTTCGACGGGTGAACGCGTCACGATTGCGCTGCTCGCGATGGAACTCCGGGGTCGCGGCCTCAATGCGCGTTCCTTTACCGGGCGCCAGGTCGGAATCATGACCGACAGCGCCCATACCAAGGCTAGGATCACGAAAGTCACCGCCGAGCGGATCCGCGAGGCGCTGGCCAAGGGGGTCGTTCCGGTCGTAGCCGGGTTCCAGGGGATCAACGAACAGTCGGATGTGACGACATTGGGGCGCGGCGGATCGGATCTCACCGCCGTCGCGTTGGCTGGAGCCCTCAAGGCCGACCGCTGCGTGATCTTTACCGACGTCGACGGCGTGTACACGACCGATCCGAACGTCGTGCCCTCCGCTAAGCGGATCGATAGGATCAGCTATGAAGAGATGTTGGAGATGGCGAGTCTGGGCGCGAAGGTGCTCCAAAGCCGCTCCGTGGAGTTTGCGGCGAAGTTCAATGTGCCGTTGGAGGTCAACTCCAGTTTCAAGGAAGGAAAGGGAACGCTCGTGACGCGCGAAGATGAAGACATGGAAGCCGTAGCGGTTTCAGGGGTGACCGGCGACAGAAATCAAGCGAAAATCACCGTCGTCGGTGTGCCGGACCGGCCCGGCATCGCCGCCCGTCTCCTCGGCCCCGTGGCGAAGGCAAACATCTTGGTCGACATGATCATCCAGAACGTCAGCCACGAATCGCTGACCGATTTTTCATTTACGATTCCCCGGGCAGACGTGAAGCGGGCGATGCCGATCATTCAGGACGCGGCAAAGGACATCGGGGCGAAGTCCGTCTCGTTGACGGAAGCGATCGCAAAAGTGTCCCTTGTGGGGGTAGGGATGCGCTCGCATTCCGGGGTGGCGGCGAAGATGTTCGAAGTGCTCTCGCGGGAAGGCGTGAACATCATGATGATCAGCACCTCCGAGATCAAGATTTCCTGCGTCATCGACGAAAAATATATGGAGCTGGCCATGCGCGCGCTCCACGCGGCGTTCGGACTGGATCAGACTCCGGTCGGCGATCGCGCGGGGAAATAACTGATCGTCGACGGGAGTCTCGACAGGCAGGCCCTGCTCCTGCTACCCTCTTCTCCATGGCAAGAAAACCCTCCTCGCCCCGGACGACCAGGACCCGTAAGGCGTCGAGGCCGGCGCCTGCGGCCACAGGCCCGCGGCACCCCGCCGTGTTGGAAATCTACGACACCACTTTGCGCGACGGGGCGCAGGCCGAGGACGTCAGTTTTTCGGCCGAAGACAAGGTGATGGTGGCCCAGCGGCTGGACGAATTGGGCGTGCAATTCATCGAAGGGGGTTGGCCCGGGGCCAATCCGAAGGACATCGAGTTCTTCCGGATGATCAAGGAGACGCCGCTACGGCATGCCACGGTCGTCGCATTCGGCTCCACCAGAAGGGCCAGCAATCCGGTCCAGAAGGATCCGAATATCCAGGCGTTGCTCGACGCGGAAACGAAAATCATTACCCTGTTCGGGAAATCCTGGTCGCTGCATGTCACGGACGCCCTGGGAATTTCCCTCGCGACCAATCTGGAACTCATCAGCGATTCGCTGACGTATCTGCGGATGAAGGGCCGGCGCATATTCTATGATGCCGAACATTTCTTCGATGGATATAAGACGAACCCCGACTATGCGATCGAGACGATCAGGCGGGCCGTAGGGGCGGGAGCTGAGCGGGTGATTCTCTGCGATACGAACGGCGGGACCATGCCGTGGGAAATAAAGGACATCTGCAGAGTCGTTCAGCGGGAGTGCTCTGTGCCGCTCGGGATCCATGCCCACAACGATTGCGAGATGGCGGTCGCGAACTCGCTTGTGGCCATTGAGATGGGGGTTGTGCAGGTTCAGGGCACGATCAACGGGATCGGCGAACGGTGCGGCAATGCCAATCTTTGTTCAATTATCCCGAATCTTCAACTGAAGATGAAGCGCCCGGCACTCGGCGAGCGGCTGTCGCATCTAAAAGAAGTCTCTGGATTCGTGACCGAGATCGCGAACCTTATGCCGAACAAGCACCAGCCCTATGTCGGGGATTCCGCATTTGCCCATAAGGGAGGTGTGCACATCCATGCGGTCCTGAAAAATCCCGCGACGTATGAACATGTAGTGCCGAGCCTCGTCGGCAATCGGCAGCGGATGCTCGTGTCGGATTACGCCGGGCGAAGCGGGCTTCTGGACAAGGTCGAGGCCTTCGGGATCAAGCTGGATAAGGACCATGCCAAGGTGCAGGAACTCATGGCCACCCTCAAGCAACGGGAAAACGAAGGGTACCAGTTTGAGGGGGCGGAGGGCTCCTTCGAGTTGCTCATGCGGAAGGCTATGGGGACCCATAAACCTTCCTTTCAGTTAATGGGCTTCCGGGTGATCGTGGAGAAGAAGCAAGACCACGGAGCTTCCGCTTCAGAGGCAACAGTAATGGTCAAGGTCGGAGAGGCGATCGAGCATGCGGCAGCGGTAGGGGCTGGACCGGTTAATGCCCTTGACCATGCCCTGCGCAAGGCTTTGGAAAAGTTCTATCCTCAGCTCAGAGAAGTGAAGCTATTGGATTATAAGGTGCGGGTTCTGTCTGCAGGCAGAGGGACCGGCTCGAGGGTCAGGGTCCTCATTGAGTCGGGAGACCACAAGGACAAATGGGGAACGGTCGGGGTTTCCGAAAACATCATGGAGGCCAGCTGGCAAGCCCTGGCCGACAGTATCGAGTACAAGTTGCTGGCCGAGGAACGGTAGCCCGGGAGGTATTTTCACGCGAATTTTCCCTTGACAGCACCCATAACCTCACGTAACTTATAGCGAAACCGGCTCTCATCTCAGCGGAGATGACCGTCAGGCCTGCGAGAGTTGCGTAGGGGGGAGCATGAGAAAGGCAGATATCGCAAATGAAATTTACAAGCAGGTGGGAATCTCAAAGAATGAGGCCGCCGACATCGTTGAACTCGTGTTGAACATGCTCAAGGCCGTGTTACAAAAGGGAGAATCAGTTAAGATCGCCGGATTCGGGAATTTCGTCGTCAGGAGTAAAGGGGCGCGAAAAGGGCGAAATCCTAGAACCGGAGAGGAAATCGGAATCACGCCCCGTCGCGTCGTGACCTTCCGTCCCAGTCAAGTGTTCAAGAAGTACGTCAATTCGTAAGACTCGAAACTTACCTTTTCCATCCCGCCACGAGGACCGGTCATGGGGAATGAACCCCGGCTGGGAAGCAAAGTCTTCTATAAGATCGGCGAAGTCAGTAAAGTCACCAAGCTGCCGGCCTACGTCCTCCGTTTTTGGGAATCGCAATTTTCGTTTCTCAAGCCCAAGAAAAGTCGAGGGAATCAGCGGTTGTATGAGCGAAAGGATGTCGAGACGATCCTTGAGATTAAGCGGATGCTCTATGAAGAGGGGCACACTCTGGAAGGCGTAAAACGATATTGGGCCAGGCGCGGTCGGATGTCCGCTCAACGGGTTAGACCTAAAGAGTTGGCGCAAAAGCTCCGGGGGAATCTCCAGGCAATTCTAAAAATGCTCGAATCCCATTCCGCGTGACACCCCGCCAGAGAGTTTCTCTGAACAGAGCGGTTGCAATCCCGACCCTTGGAGGGAGACAATGCGGTGACTTCCAGATGATGACTTCCGTCGGGGCGTGGCGCAGCCCGGTAGCGTACTCGCTTGGGGTGCGAGTGGTCGGCC